>CANJMX010000004.1 GCA_947475125.1 Actinomycetota bacterium | reverse complement strand
GTCCCCGGTGGGGGTCAGTCCCCGGTGGGGGTCAGTCCCCGGTGGGGGTCAGTCCCCGGTGGGGGTCAGTCCCCGGTGGGGGTCAGTCCCCGGTGGGGGTCAGTCCCCGCTACAAAAGTGCGCGCTTTGCACCAGGTCAACCCCAACACCGGGGTCAGACCCCGGTGGGGGTCAGTCGCTGTCACAAAAGTGCATGCGCCGCATGCGTCCCGGCGGGAGGTCGTTATCTCGGGTCAGTGCAGCTTCTGCGGGGGTCAGTCGCCGCTACAAATGTGGACGCTTTGCATCAGGCCAGCCACAGGGGTGGGGACTGACCCCGGTGGGGGTCAGTCGCTGCTACAAAAGTGCACGCGTTGGGTTGGCACGTACTTGGCACTGGTGCGGGGTTGATTCGCCCTTTCTCCTCGGGCGCTCACGATGGTGCTGGCCTCTGCAGTTAGAGGGGCGTTCCTGACCGGAGGGTCACCCCGAGGTGCTCCCGCAGCATCAGGGCAGCGATGCGCTCCACCCCCGGGGCGGCGGCGGCCGAGACTGCGTCGGGGGCCTCCGCCAGCGGGCGTGCCAGCAGCGCGACAAGGGCATCGGCGGCTGCCGGGTCGAGCGTCTCGGCCCCCGATCCGACCACGCACGATGGACATACCCCTCCGCCCGCGGCCGCCGAGAATCCCACGAGAGGAGGGGGGCCGCCACACGCGGCACATGAGCCCAGTTGCGGTACCAGACCGGAGACCGCGAGCAACTTCGCCTGCACACCCAGCACGTACGGGTCGAGCCGGGGTGGTGTGTCGCGCGCGGTGGTGCGTGCGATCAGTGCAAGCGCCCGCGTCACGAGGTTGTACGGGGCCTCGGCGTCCACCTGCTCGGGTACCACGCGCATGGCGATCTCCAACACCGAGCCGGCGGCCCGAAGGCGGTAGCCGTCCATCCAGAGACCCGCACCCGCATCCACCACCTGCGCCGACCGGAGTGTGAGCAGGTCGCCCCGGCCCTCAGCGGCGCTCAAATTGAGACGCACGCCAGGCTGGAGCCGGCCGCCCTGCTTCGAGGTGGGCTTTCGTGCGCCCTTGGCGATGGCCGAGATGCGACCCATTCCGGGCGTGAGCAGGGTGAGGATGGCGTCCGACTCGCCGTATTTCAGCGTACGGAGCACCACCGCCTCGGTCTCGATCAACGCCACCGATCAAGTGTCGCACCCCGATCGGGGGCAGTACCCTGCCCGCCATGCCCAAGGTCACTGTGTACTCAACCGAGCCCTGCCCCTACTGCCTGCGCGCCAAGGCGTTTCTCACGCAGAAGGGCATTGAGTTCGAGGAGATCATGATCCCCCGCACCGACCATGCCGGGCGCGACCGCCTGGTGGCCGAGACCGGTGGCTACTCGTTCCCTCAGATCATCATCGACGGACGCAACATCGGTGGGTGGGATGAAATGTCGGCGCTCGACCGTGCCGGTGAGCTGAACGACCTGTTGACCTAGCGCGCCGTACGGCACCTACGCCGGGGGCGGCACCTGGCCCCCGTTGAAGACAAGCCCGCCGGGATTGGCCTGGCCGGTCGCAAAGGTCGCGACCCTCCCGGTGTTCCCCTGAATCGTGACGCTCTGAACCACCGCGGCCTGTGTCGGGGTGACGTACAGCACGCCGTTCGCGTCAAAGGCGAGACCAAACGGCGTGGTGAGCGCCTGCCCCGTCAGCGCGAATGGAAGTGGCCGTCCATCGGTCGTATACCGGTTGATGGTGTTGTCGCCCTGATTGGCCACGTAGATGTTCCAGTGCTGGTCAAAGGCGATACCCCGAGGCCGGTTCAGACCGGTGAGGAATGCGGGGTCAAGCACCTGACCCGTCGCTGGATCCACCTTCGCAACGGATCCCGTCGCGGCGCAACTGACGAGCAGTGCGCTCTGGTCGGGCATCATCGCCATAAGCGTGGGCTGGCCGATACCACCCCCCGGCTCCACCAGCCATCCCGCGGTGCCGGAGGACGTCACCCGGTAGATGCCACCCTGGGCCGTGTAACTGCTTACAAACAGCGTGCCCCCGAAGGTGAACACGACGCCGACGGGGGTCGGGATGCCGGACGCGTAGGTGGTCACCGACATGTCGGTACCCACCCGCTGCACGGTGCCGTCATCCATCGCGGCCACGTACAGGTTGCCGAAGCGGTCCCGGCCCATCCCCTCGGGCCGCGCGATGGTCCCATTGACCTGCATCACCGTCACGCGCCCGCGGGAGTCCATCGACCTGATGGAGTTGTCGTCGGAGTTCGCCGTGATCAACGGGAAGGCGGGTGCCTGTGGCACGGTCACCCACGCGGGCCAGATGGTGTCCGGCTCGTGTGCGAAACCGACGTCCGACTCCACCTTGAGCACCGCCGGGAACGCCCCGTCCGCGGGTCCGGGTCGCTCGCGCACCACCCCGAGCTTCGACCACTCGTCAACCATCATCGCCAGAGTCGGCGGGCCCGTGGGATGCGCGATGAAGCGCTCCCACTCGGAACGACGGCGAAAGGCCTGACGTCGCTCACGGAGCGACCGGCGCTGATCGACCACAATTTGGTAGTCGGCTGCAGTGAGCACGGCGTTCGGAATGCGCGCAGGCCAGAAACCCGGAAGCTGCGGAGACACCCGTTGGTAGCCATAGCGGCAACTCGACGAGTCGGCGTGCCACGGGGTGCCCATCCACTGCACGTACCCACCCGGACCGAGTCGGGACAGCGGACCAGACCGTGACATCGCAATCTGCGGTGTCAGCTCAGGGCCGTAGTCGGTGAAGTCGGGGCGTGTGGTCGCCTCACGGAGGCGGAGATCATCCGTCCAGATCCAGTGCACGCGGGCAATCCATGGAAACTCCACGCCCGGATGGAATGCCCCGCCCAGGCAGGCATCAAGCGCGGCGCGGTCGAGGGACCGCGGCTGATCCCCAGCCGGCATCGCAGAAAGTGAGGACGACGCGACGCCCGTGCCTGCGTCAAAGGCCCCCGCGGCCCAGGAACGGAGGTGCGCGTACTGCAGTCGTGTCAGGGCATACCACTGGCGCGCACTCGTCAGGTTGGGCGGCAGCATGACGCTGTCGCCATACATCTGCGGCTCGAGGTCGGGCTGTACCTCGGTGTACGCCGGGTCACGGAATAGGCCAAGCACGGACTGCCTGAAGCCCCGATTGGCGAGCGACGCATCAGCCAGTCGACGCTGAATATCGGGCCGTGCCCAATCGCGCTGTGAGCCGAACCCGTAGCGCGCGAGATACCCGGCGTTCACCCACTGCATGTCAGTCATCCGCAGGAAGATCGGCAGCACGTCGGCCACGAAGTCCGTGCGGCCCTTGGACCGGCGACCGGCGCTGTACAGCCCCGAGAGCGCGGCGTCGTACAGCGTGGTGATGCCGCTCGCGATGCCCGGCGCGTAGTTGGGGCTCCCGCAGATGACGCGGGCTGGCGTGGCCTGAAGTCGCCGGCCGCCAATAATCACAGTGGCGCGGACCGGTCCGTCGCACGTGTCGTCAATCCACCCCGCGTTATCGGCATACCCGGCCAATGGCGGCGCGCCGGGAGCCGAATATGCCCGCCCCGCCCCGGGCAGCACCACCAACCGCCCACTGCCGTCGGTCAGCACCTCGCCGAAGTCGATGGGGACGTCTGCGAATGTGCCTCCCGTCAGCCGACGGGGGGCCGCACCCGCTCCATGCACCTCGCGCGTCGTCGCAAGTGGGTACATCGACGCCCGATCCCCGACGCCGGGGTTGCGCAGTGACGTCGCCGTGGCCCCGGGCACGTCAAAGGCAACGTCGGTGCCGTACCAGTTGGCCTTGCCATTGCCCACAGTGATGCTCCACGTGATGTCCGCATCACCGGAGGTGATCTCGCCGAGCACCTGCCCGTCGGCGTCGTACGCGTACACGCGGAATCTCGCCGCCTGCTTCGCCATGGCCCCGCGGGCGTCCTTGAACGGGCCCTCGGGTGTCTGCCCCGGCACTTCGGGGCCAAAGAAAAATGCGTCGCTGCTGTTGCCCACCCGGGCGATGCCGATGGCCGGGTGAATGGCCACCCGGGCGATGCGCGCGGGATCCACCGAGGCCGATCGTGCCTGAGCACGCCCCGCAAACACCCCGGGCACCGATGCCGCGGCGGCGATGATGGCAGTGCGACGGAGGAAGTCGCCACGGGACAGGAGGCCGTCCATGGAGACAGCCTGCCACGCCCTCACCTGACCCGCCCTATGTGGCAGCCTGCGTGCATGCCGACGACGGCCATCATCATCGGGGCCGGACCAGCGGGCTGTGCAGTGGCCATCGCCCTCGTGGACCGCGGCCATCGCGCCTCCCTGATCGGCGCATCAGGCATGCGCCGCACCTGGGCGGGCGAGACCCTGCCGCCGGGTGCCGGCGATCTTGTCACCTCGCTGTTCGGGGATCAGGTGCTCGACGACGCGGTACACAACCCCGCGTACGGGGTGCGGGCGGCCTGGGGGTCCGACGATCTCACCACCACAGACTTCATTGCCCACCCCGATGGCGACGGATGGCATCTGGACCGCGCCGCCTTTGATGCACGCCTCGCACGGACGGCTGCTGCTCGGGGGGTCGAGGTGATCACCGATCACGTGAGGGCCGTGACGCGCGATGGCGATCAGTGGACGGTCGCCGCCAGCGACCGGAGCCTGCGCGGCGAATGGGTCGTGGATGCCACGGGGCGGGGCGGAGGCCCATTCCGCAGCCTCGCAGGGGCGAAGCACGTCTATGACCAGCAGGTCGCACTTGTGGCTCTCGCGCAGCGCGGTCGGTCTGCGCTGGCCATGACCACCATCGAGACAGTCCCCGATGGCTGGTGGTACTCCACCCCACTCCCTGATGGCCGTGTCGTGATGGCCCTCGTGACCGATAGTGACCTCGTCCCCCACGGCGATGCGCGCACACAGTGGTGGCACACCAGGCTTCGAGCATCCCGGCATATTTCGCGGCTCGGTGAGTTCCCCTCGGCCATCCCCCCGACCGTCCACGCCGCGGGCACCGGCCATCGCGATCGCCTGTGGGGCGAGGGCTGGGCGTTGGCAGGTGACGCCGCAATCTCCTGGGATCCCCTTTCGTCGCAAGGGCTGGTGACCGCAATCCTTATGGGCTCGCGCCTCGGTGCCGCCATCGGGCGGTGCGCCACTGGCGATTCAGATGCTCTTCCCGAATGGGAGCGCGACTACTTCATGCTCCGCGACGAGCATCTGGGACTTCGGAACTACTACTGGTCAACCGAGGAGCGCTGGATTGGCCATGCCTTCTGGGACCGCCGCCGGGGTGTCAGCCCTTCGTGAGGTCAGCCGCGGTGGGCACCCCTCGCACCGAGGTGGCCTGGCGCACCGCATCACGCACCGCGGCACTTGCCATCTCGGCTGCGGCGTTCCCCACGATGATGGGATTCGCCTCGGTCGCACCGGTCGCCACCGCAAATGCGATGTCGCCGTCAAGGGCCGTGCCGTAGGGAGCAATCGCCCTGGCCAGACCGGCGTGGGCCTGCCGTGCCACTTGAGTGCACTGCGCCTTGTCCAGTCGCGCGTCGGTGGCGATAACCGCCAGCGTGGTGTTGGACATCTCAGCCAATCGATGATGCCGCGGCTCATCCTCCATCAGCGCCCTGCGGGCATCCACAAAGCGCCCGTTCTCCCATGCGCCGGCGAGTACCTGTCCGTTCTCATCCAGCACGTCGCCGAATGCGTTCACGGCCACGAGCGCCGACACCGTGGCACCACTTCGCAGGCGCACGCTCGCGGTGCCGATTCCGCCCTTGCACCAGTGATCCCTGCCGTGACACTTGCCGACGGTCGCCCCGGTGCCGGCTCCAACGCTGCCTACGGCATGCGGTCCGTCAGTGGCGGCCTCGGCGGCCAGGCGGCCCTCCGCTGCGCCGGGGCGGCGGGCATTGCCGGTGATGCCGAGGTCAAACAGAGCGGCGGCGCACACGATCGGCACCGTCGCGATACCCGTGTCAACACCCAGCCCCTGCTCCTCGCACCAGTGCATCACCCCGCTCGCTGCGTCCAGGCCGAATGCGCTTCCACCGGTCAGAAGGATGGCCGACACCAGGGGGACTGTCGCCACCGGCTGCAGCAGGTCGGTCTCGCGCGATGCCGGCCCTCCGCCGCGCACATCAACGCCGCCGACAGTGCCCTGAGGAAGGATGATGGCTGTGCAACCGGTGCCTGCATCGGCATCGGTCCAGTGCCCCACGCGGATCCCCGGAACATCGGTGAGCATCAGTCCCCTTCCAGCAGTGGCTGGCACTTTGGGCACCAGTAGGTGCCCCGCTGCGCCACCACGCCCTTCTCGATCGTCGTCTGGCATCGCGGGCACGGCTCTCCGCGGCGACGGTGAACGCGGAAGAGATCCTGCATGCCCCCGCGCTCGCCGTTGACGTCACGGTAGCGGTCAAACGATGCTCCCCCGACGCTGATGCCCATTCGCAGGCGGTCACGGATCGCACGGTGCAGTGACGCCACCCGGGCGGCAGTGAGATTCCCTCCGGGCTCGGCGGGATTGATGCGGGCCATAAAGAGGGCCTCGTCGGCGTAGATGTTTCCGACCCCGGCGACGATCCGCTGATCAAGAATGAGTGCCTTGACGCATGCGGTGCGCCCGGCCAGGCGCTCCCCCAGACCGCGCGCCGTGAATGCTGCCGACACGGCATCGGGCCCGGTACGCCCGGCCCAGATGCGCTCCCTGCCCTCGCGGGGCAGAAACCAGGCGGTGCCGAAGCGCCGCGAATCGGCGAACGTCACGGAGCCGCCGCCCTCGATGCCGATGACGGCGCGTGTGTAGGGAAGTGGCGGATCGGGCACGCCGTCACTCCACAGCAGCTGGCCGGTCATCCTCATGTGCAGGGTGAGTGCCTCGCCCCCATCGAGCTCGATGAGCAGGTACTTCCCCACGCGATCAATGCGCTCGATCCGCCGCCCCTCAAGACGCGCCGCGAACGCATCGGGCTCCCATGGATCAACCAGGCGGGGATCGCTCACGCGCGCCCCGCGGATCGTGCGCCCCACAATGCGCTCTGCCAACTGGCGCCGGATCGTCTCGACCTCGGGCAGTTCGGGCATCAGGCCCCCGTAATCACCCACGCATCGCCCAGCAGGTCCTGCGCCCGGCCGGCGAGCCAGTCGTCGGATGCATGGATGATCGCGAGGGTCTGCCCTGTCTCAACCGATTCGCCGGGGCCAACCAGCATCTGCACACCGACGGCGTGATCGAGCACCTGATCGGGATCCAGCCGACCGCCACCCAGCCAGCGCACAGCCGTACCGATGCCTGCTGCGTCAACGTGATCCACAGATCCCGCGTGCGGCGCCACGACCTCGCGCTGCAGTAGGCAGGTAAGGATCAAATCGGGCTCAGTGAGCGCAGCCGGATCGCCCCCTTGCGCCTCCACCCAGCGTTCGGCGGTGGCGAGCGCCCGCCCATCTGCGATGGCAGCGCGGGCAGCGTCCGCTCCCCCAGCGCCGAGCACGCCAGACTCCTCAGCGGCCCTGCCGGCAAGCGCCACCACCCGGTCCGCGAGGTCCGCATCGCCCTCGCCCAGCAGCACGCTGGCACCGGCAAGGATCTCAAGGCCCGGCCCGGCGACCCCGGCCAAAGGCGCCGCGCGCAGCGTTGCCTCTGTATGCACGCGGCGGTGCCAGTCGGCCCCCAGCCGGGTGATGAGGGCGGCGGCAGCCCCGGCATGCTCGATATCGGCAAGCAGTCCGCCCGACCCGCCCGGCGCCTCGACCACAACCGTCGTGGATCCACCGCTTACGGCCCGTACAGCTGCCGATACGGCAACCAGGGCGTCACCCTCAGCCGTTGCCGTTGACTCGCGAAGATCGGCAAGGCGACGTTCTCCCGGAACAAGCCTGTCGCCGGGCTCTGCGATGACAATCCCGAAGTTGCGCGCTTGCAGGACATATTCCTCAAGAGTGACGTCCACACGCATGCCTGGGATAGCTTCGAGCGCATCAAGGATGCCGCCCGTGAATGAGAGTCCCCGGGCGCCCGTGGAGGCCACAATCACCCCGAGCGACGCCGCCACCGCAGATGCGGCGAAGATGAGCGCACTGTCGCCCACCCCGCCGGTTGAGCGGACGTCGGTTGTGGGTCCGAGCGACCCCAGTTCCAGGCGATCACCCCCAGCCAAAAGCGCCTCAGCAAGGGCTTTTGCAACCTCATACGATGCCCCGCGTATACCGGCCGTGGCACACCAGGCTGCCATCTGCGCATCCGACGCGGCGCCGGTGCTCCAAGCGCCCACGAGTGCGGTGATGTCAGCGGGGTCGATGACCTCGCCACGTCGTGTGCGCTCGAGCACCTCGAGCGTGGGCCGCGGAACCTCCACGGGGGGTCACGGTAGCAAGGGGTGGTATGTTCACCTCGTGCGTCGAACAGCCCTCATGGCTGCGTCTCTCTCGATTGCCGTTCTGGGTCTGCCCGCAGGGGCATGGGCTCAGAGCAGCACAGGGACCGCCCCAACAACCACTGGCACCACCACTGGTGCCACCACCAGCGTCACCACCCCCACGGTGCCGGCGGTCACCGGTCCGCCTGCGCTCAGCGTGCTGCGGCTGCGAAAGACCATCGTCGCCGAGCAGGGCCACGCCCGATTCATGCTCGGCGTCAAGTCGAAGACCGTGGCCACGGTGACCGCCACCATCAAGGACGCGAAGACCAAGAAGGTCGTTCGCACCCTCACCAGCTCCCAGGATCACATTCAGGGACAGGTGTGGTTCCTCGTACAGGCGGTCAACGATCAGGGATACCAGTTGCCGGCCGGCAACTACACGGTGTCGATCGTTGCCAAGAATTCGCAGGGAACGTCCAAGCCGCTCACCGGCAAGTTCCTGCTCAGCCTCACCCCCCCACGCGGCCGCCTTGACGGCTACACAGTGGCGAATCTCCCCGCCATCGCCCGCCAGCTCAAGATCGCGCCGGGCGGACAGCTGGTTACTGCGGTCGGTGTGAAGGGCGCGCTCGTCAGCGCGGGGCTGCGCCGCGGCGACGTCATCACCAAGATCAACAACCTTGATGTGAGCACCCCTGGCCAGTGGCAGGCGGCAGTAAAGACCCTGCCAGCCGACGCCCCGGTGCCGATTGAGTACCGACGCGGCGCAACCGTCGTGTCGGCAGTGCTGCAGGTGCCACCCGACTGGACCCCGGCACCCGACTACACGGCAACGTTCAAGGTGCTCGTCAAGCGCAATCCGAAGCTGGGTTACATGCTGGCCAGCGCCCGCAACCGCATTGACGTCGGCAAGCCCGATGATGCCCAGAAGCAGTTGGACGCCTGGTCTCCCGCCATGCAGAAGACCGGAATCGGTCAGATGCTCCAGGGCGAAATCCTCACCGCGAAGAATGACCTGAAGGGTGCCCTCGCGGCATACCTCAAGGCCACCACCGCCGACCCCACGCTCGCACCGGCTCTGCTCGGTGAGGGTCTGGTGCTCTCGCGCCTTGATCGCACCGCGGAGGCCGTGCCGGTATTCCAGGCAGCCGTGGCGCAGGACCCCGGTGACGCCGTGGGCCAGGCATTCCTTGCCTACGCGCTCATCGCCACCAACCAGAACGACGCTGCCATCGCCGCAGCCACCACGGCCTCGACGCTCGACACCAAGTACGAGGACGGGCCGATCGCTCTCGGGCTGGCCCAGATCGCCGCCGGACAGAAGGCGCAGGGTGTCGCCAGCCTCAAGAGGGGGCTGCTGCTGATGTCGGACCAGAAGCGGGCCGACCAGCTCATCGCGGAGAACCTCGAGCCCAACGCATAGGGCTGCTGGCGGTTCCAGCAGCACCCACGGCTCATCGAAGGGGACTCATCAGGTGACGCATGGCCATCCGGCTGGCGATCATCGGTGCAGTGGTTGCCATGACCGGAGCAGGGGCCGCATCCGGCGCGCCTGCACCCGTCGTCACAATCACCTGCTCCGCGACCACCGTTACGATCACCCCGGGTCAGGTGAAGTACGGCCGGTACTCGGTGGTCTACGTCAACCGCACTGCCATGACTGCGCAATTCGCCTTCCAGGGGAAGCGGGGGTCGGGTGCGCTCCGGCCGGGTGAGCGCGTGGTCCGGTCAATGACCCGCGACCGGCACACGAGGCCTATCGGCAACCCGATTGACCACAGCGCGACTCCCGTGGCGTCATACGAGCACGGATGCAGCGCGCCTCAACTGGGCCCGGGCGGCCACGAGTGGAACACCGTTGCCGGACAGTCGCGCGTGGTGTGCGCCGTGACGCCCTGCAAGCCCAATACCTACGCGGTCCAGGAGCGCGCTGACCGCGCCCTCCTCGCAGTGCCTGCTGGCTAGAGCTCGCCTGTCGGCTCGGCGCGCTCCTCGTCCTCCCATCGGCTGCGCCCACGCGGGCGGTTGCCCATGTTGAGCCAGACGACGATCGAGACGATGCCGATGATGAGCCCGACCCAGAACTGCCATGCAGTAATCGGGTTGGTGGAGAAGATGCCGAACAGCAACAGCACGGCGATGACCGCCACCAGTGCCACGGGCCGCTGGCGCGGCGGCGCGAGTTGCACCACCCACGGGGCAGCGAGCGAGATGATGAGGAGCAGGATCGAACTCATGTCTCCAACCGGATCGGGAAGCGCTGCGACACTCTGAGGTCGCAACGACACGCCCGAAAGGGTAGCGCAGGTGCCGGAAACCCGATGCAATGCTCCGTTCATGGGTACCCTCGCCAGGTGCGCGCGGTTGGAATCCACCTGATGCCCGACATGACCCGGGACGACCCCCCGGGGCGCTCCGCGGTGGCCGAGATCGGCCCCACCGGCGACCTCCTCGGCGTGCAGATGTGCAGCTCCAATGGGGAGATCGCGGCCACGGTGGGTGCATCACCCGCCCTTGTGGTGATTGATGCGCCGGTGGTGATTCCTCCCGACACGAGCGGGCGCCGCGATCTGGAGCACGTACTCGCGTGGCTCGACATCCCCGCATTTCCTGTCACGCCAGCCCGCATGGTCACGGTTCATGGAGGCGCGCGGGGCGCCATCCTTGCGGCACTGCTGCCGCCGGCCCAGATCGTTGTCGAGGGCATTCCCGATCAGGTAGTCCGCCAACTGCTCTGGGAGCGCGACCACGCGCCCGGCTCGGAGCCCCTCGGCTTGGCCGCCTATCGCGCAGCCTGGCTCGATGTGCGCCCGCCCGAATTCCGCCCCCGCGGCGGAAGGGCACGCAACGACGGCCTGGCCCCAGCCCGTGAAATCCTCGGTGACGCCATAGACCTCGGCGCGTGGCCCGAGCCTGAGCGATCAGGTGATCTGGCCGCCCTCGACGAGGCGTCTGCCATCGACGCCACCGCCTGCGCTGTCACCGCGTACCGCTGTCTGTATGGGCACGAAGACCGCTGGGCGCGCATCGGAAGCACCGATCGCGGTGTGGTCATCATCCCGGCAGACCCCGATCTCATCGCCCGGGCCGAGGTCAATACCGCCCGCCTCGTGAATGAGGGGACCATCGCCATCCCTCTTGAGGTTGCAGGAAGGGCGGTCGGCCCGCCACAATCATGGTGAGCCGCGACGAACCGCGGATATGCGACGGGGAGGCACCACGTGTCCACTGACAGCGTCTACAAGGTCATCGAGATTGTCGGGACCAGTGCCGAGTCGTGGGAGGCCGCCGCTGCGCTCGCGGTGGAGACCGCCTCTGCATCCCTGCGCGATCTTCGCGTGGCCGAGGTCGTGAAGCAGGACGTCACCATCAAGGACGGGACCGTCGACCGGTACCGCGTGCGCCTGCTGATCAGCTTCAAGTACGAACTGGGCGCCTAGCCCCACCGTTGCCCCGCGGCGGGTCGGACCCGACCCGCCGCCGCAGGAATCGCCGCGGCGCACTGCGGTTCGGGCGCCCTACGCCCGAACGACGCGAAACGGTACGGGCATGAGCGGCGCGTCGAGGAGTGCCGTGCGAACGTCAGCGGCATCGGCGTACGCGCGATCCGGGATGACCCGGGCAAGCACCGGGGCATCCACCGAGTCACCGGCGAATGGCCATGGGTCGAGCGCGCACGTCCGGTCATCAACTGCCGATACAGCGATTGCCACGCCCTCGGCATCGTCCACTGCGCGCGGAACGCGCCGGAGGGTCCATGGCTCGTCGCCTGCGAGCCCTGTCCACGTGAGGTAAAGGCTCAGCAGATCGAACGCCTGAAGCACGCGATAGGCCGCCCACGTCCATTCACGGGCCTCGTCCGCATCTCCCATCAGGGATTCCACGTGCTGCTGCACTGCGGCCTCATCACGGATGAGCCCCCGAACGGGATCCGGCATGGCATTGATGTCCGGCATCTCGCCATCCAGGCCCATTCGCCGCTGCACGAGCCCCGCGCAGTGCAGGCCCACCAGCATGCCGGTGACCTCGTCGCGGTGACGAGCCGCGTGGATGCTGCGGCGGTGGATCGCCATGTGCTCAGAGGTCGGCATATGTACGAAGTCGCATGGCTCACCATCCGCCGAGACGTCGGGCGACGCCTCCCATTGCCGCCAGCCCTCGTCGTGCCACTCAGCAGCCAATGCCACCGGACCCCACGGCTCGGGGCGCGCGAACTGCGCGTTACCCCATGCCCCTGCCAGCAGGCCGCATTGCGACTGATGGTCAGTCTGCATCACCACGCGGATCCCCTCGGGGACACGCGTGGTGATCATGCGCGGTCTGCGGCCGCCGTCGCTGCGCCCACGATGCCGGCCCTGTTCTCAAGCGCGGCAGCACGCAACGGAGGTCGGACGTCGAGGAAGTGCAGAAACTTGTCGGCCTTTCGGGACACACCGCCACCGAGCAATACGAGGTCGGGCCAGAACAGGTGGTCAATCACCTCAATCACCTCCTGCAGGCGCTCTGCCCAGTGGTGCCATGACAGGTCGTGGACCTCGCGCACCGATGCGGCAGCACGGTGCTCAGCATCCTTACCGCGCACCTGGATGTGCCCCATCTCAGTGTTGGGAACCAGCACGCCGTTGTAGAGGAGCGCCGAACCGATGCCGGTTCCGAGGGTGAGCAGCACGACCAAGCCCTCAACTCCGTGAGCGGCCCCGTAGCGGGCCTCGGCCACGCCAGCGGCGTCGGCATCGTTGATGACGCGTACCGGTGCGCCAAGACCCGCGGAGAACAGTTGCTCGGCATGGGCGCCCACCCACGCCGGGTCGATGTTGGAGGCGAGAGTGGTGACACCCTTCACGATCGGTGACGGGAACCCGATGCCGATCGGGCCGTCGTGCCCCAGGTCGGCGATGAGGCCCGCGGTTGCCGCAACCACGGAGTCCGGTGTCGCGGGTTGCGGCGTCTCAACCCGCACGCGCTCTGTCGTGAACTCGCCCGTGGCCAGGTCGACAATTGCCGCCTTGATCCCGCTGCCACCAACGTCGATTCCGAGTGAAAGGGTCATCGGGTAGTTGCCACCTGGGGTTCGCTGAGCATTTCCATGAGGTTGGGAGGGAGTACTCGCGCGGCGCCAGCCGGCCCCATGCTTCCCTGAAAGTACGGCTCCACGGGCGGTGGGTCGTCGAGGAGCGGCTGCACCACACGCCAGGCATCCTCCACGAGATCACCACGGGCGAAGAGACGGTGCTCGCCGATGATGGCGTCGCCCATCAGTCGCTCGTAGGCGGCAGGCCCGGCCTCGCCCAACTGCTTGCCGTACTGCACCGAAAGATCGACCGTCTCGGTGAGCACCTGATCGCCAGGCTGCTTCACCTGCATGCTCAACTGGATGAGATCGTCGGGCTTCATGCGAAAGCGCATGCGGTTGGGTTCGATCATGCCGTGGGCCTCCTGAAACAGCTGACGAGGGGGCAGCACGTACTCAACAACCGCTTCGGTGACCGTGCGCCCCAGCGCCTTGCCTGCGCGAATGGTGAATGGAACGCCCGCCCAGCGCCAGGTATCGATCTCAAACCGCAGCGCGCAGTAGGTCTCCACGTCGCTCCCGGGATCCACTCCGGGCTCGCCCCTGTAGCCCTCAAACTGACCGCGCACGAGGTTCTCGGGCAGGAGTGGCTTGATGGAGCGGAGCACCTTCACCTTCTCGTCAGAGATGCACTGGGCATCCATCGACACGGGTGGCTCCATAGCCAGCATGCAGACAAGCTGCAGTAGGTGGTTCTGCACGACGTCGCGCAGGCATCCAACAGTCTCATAGAACGCCCCGCGGCCCTCAATGCCGAATGACTCAGACATTTCGATGTGCACCCGACGCACGTAGCGGCGGTTCCAGATTGGCTCGAGCATCGAGTTGCCGAACCGCGCAACGAGGATGTTCTGCACCTGCTCGTAGCCCAGGAAGTGATCGATGCGGAAGATCTGTTCTTCACGCAGTTCGGTGGCCAGTCCGCGGTTGAGTTCCTGGGCCGACTGCAGATCACGGCCGAGCGGCTTCTCCACCACCACGCGTGCGTTCTGCGTGAGGTCGTGATGCGACAGCGCCGCGACGACCTCGCCGAACAGCCCCGGAGGGATGGCCAGATAGAACACGGGCAACTTCCTGTCGTGCATGGCCTCGGCGAGATGGGTGAACGACATCGGGTCGTTGTAGTCGCCATGCACGTACCGCACGCACTTGAGAAGCGCCTTGGCCGCCTCGTCGTCGTCCGGCACCCCGGCGTCGGTGAGGGAGGCGCGGATGCGGTCCTGCAGCTTCTTCAGGCTCCACCCCTCGCGGGCGATGCCGATGATGGGGATATCCAGCTTGCCCCGCTCCTGAAGGGCGTGCAACGCCGGATAGAGCTTCTTGTACGCGAGGTCGCCGGTGGCGCCAAACAACACGACACAATCGGCTTTCGCGCTCATTCCGAGTGCTCCAGGTGCCCGCCGAATCCCAGGCGCATTGCCGCGAGCACCTTGTTTGCGTACTCGTCGTTGTCACGGCTCGCAAAGCGCGAGAACAGTGCGCTGGCAAGAACCGGCGCAGGTACTCCTGTATCGACCGCTGCCTGCAGGGTCCAGCGACCCTCACCCGAGTCGGACACCCGACCCTCGAACTTGTCGAGGCCGGGATCGCGGAGGTACTCCTCTGCCGTGAGGTCAAGGAGCCACGACCCCACCACGCTGCCCCGGCGCCACAACTCGGTGACCGATGCGACGTCGATGTCGTACTTGTAGAGATCCGGATCGCCCAAGGGCGCCGTCTCGGCATCGGCGGTGCGCTCGCGCGCGCCGTCGTTGGCGTGATGCAGGATGTTCAGCCCCTCAGCGAACGCCGCCATCATTCCGTACTCAATGCCGTTGTGCACCATCTTCACGAAGTGCCCGGCACCCGCGGGGCCGCAGTGCAGCCAGCCGTTCTCTGCAGGGGTGGGCGTGCCCTCGCGGCCCGGCGTGCGCGGCGCGGTGGCCACACCCGGTGCGAGGGTCTCCAGGATTGGAGTGAGCGTGGTGATGGCCTCGTCGGTACCGCCCACCATGAGGCAGTAGCCGCGCTCGAGACCCCACACCCCACCGCTCACTCCGGCATCCACGTAGTGAATGCCCTTGGCCTCGAGCACCCGTGAGCGCGCGATGTCGTCGGGGTAGTGGCTGTTGCCGCCGTCCACCACCACGTCGCCGGGCTCCAGATGCTCGGCCATTTCCAGGATTGCGGCCGTGGTGACGGCGGCGGGAAGCATGAACCACACAACCCGCGGACCCTCGAGCTGCGCCACCAGCGTGGCGGAGCCAGACGCCGTCGCTGCGCCCTTGGCGCCAAGCGAAGTGACTGCTGCGGCATCGCGGTCGTACCCCACCACTTCGTGGCCGGCGTTCATCAGGCGCACGCTCATGTTCGCGCCCATCCTGCCGAGTCCCACCATTCCGATACGCACCACGTGCCTCCAAGGGGTTGTGCGGCGTCCGGACACGGCCGCGCAACACGCAGACTACGCTGCGAGCCCTGATGGAACGGATCATTGGTGACACTGCAACTGCGGCCGCACATGCTGCCGCCCGCCACATCGCGGAGGCGCTTCGCAGCGCGCTGCATGCCAGAGGACGGGCATCCCTGGCGGTCTCAGGCGGAACCAGCCCGTGGATCATGCTTGCCGAACTCGGTACCGAGGATCTCGATTGGGCATCCGTGGACATTCTGCAAGTGGATGAGCGCATGGCCCCCGATGGAGATGATCTGCGCAACCTCACCCACCTGGAGCGCTCGCTGGCCGGGACGCGGGCGATCGCCGCGCACCTGCACCCAATGGCATGTGGTGGTGCCGACGCCGACGTGGCGGCAACGGCCTACCTGCCGGTGCTCGCCGCGCTGAACGGACCGATCGACGTCGTGCACCTGGGCCTCGGCGAGGACGGCCACACGGCCTCATTGGCCCCCGGGGACCCAGTGCTCGACGTGACGGACGTCCCGGTGGCGGCAACCGCCCGCCCCTTCAACGGCACCCGCCGCGTGACCCTCACCTACCCGTGCATCAACTCCGCCCGGCAGGTGGTGTGGCTTCTCACCGGGGCGAGCAAGGTGCCAATGGTGGCGCGCCTTGAAGCCGGCGACCGTTCAATCCCGGCCGGACGTATCGAGCAGGAGAACGCGGTGATGGTGCTCGACCGTGCTGCGGCCGGTCTCGCCTAAGCGGTCGCTCTGCCCGGCGGCCATGGCTGCACCGCTGAGGCGAGTACGCGCTCACGCTTTCCAGCCTGCTTCGTTGCCACCACGGCATGCGACCCATCCAGCCCGACGAGCACCCCGAAGTGCCATGCCCCGCGGGACGACCAACGCACCGTCTCGCCAGGCACGAGATCGGGATACGACAAGCTGAGCTGAGCCTGCGCGATGGGTTGGTGGCTGCTCATGAGGTCTCCTGGTCGAGTGGCTCAGTTGCCGTTTCGCCAGTCAGGGCCACGAGACCTGCACCGCAAAGAGGGGAGAATCGCTGGTAGGGTCGAATTGTCGTCACCACAGGGGGGCGACCAATCCTCTCCTCAATCACGACAAGGGGTTACCGCATGAACAAGAGCGAGTTCGCGAAGGAGCTTGGTGCGCGTGCCGGCTTGACCGGCGTGCAGGCACAGAAGGTCACCGATGAGTTTCTGGCGTTGCTGACCGAGGCCATCGCCAAGGGCGAGCGCGTTGCATTCCTCGGCTTCGGTTCCTTCTCCACTTCGCAGCGCGCCGCTCGTGTTGGCGTCAACCCGCGCAACCCCGGCCAGAAGGTGAAGATCCCGGCCCGCAAGGCTGTGCGATTCACCCCGGGCGCCCCGCTGAAGGCTGCTGCCAACTCGGGCAAGGTCGCCAAGAAGAAGGCTGCCACGACTGCGAAGAAGGCCACCACCACGGCCAAGAAGGCTCCGACCGCGGTGAAGAAGGACATCAAGAAGGCCACCACGGCCGTCAAGAAGGACGTCAAGAAGGCCACTACGGCCGTGAAGAAGGACGTCAAGAAGGTGGCCGCCACGGCCAAGAAGGTCGTGCGGAAGCCCGCAGCAAAGAAGAAGTAGCTCCGCTCCAACGTCGTGTGCCCCGGTGGGTGGGACCATGTCCTGCCCACCGGTGCGGCGCGCGCTACGCGGGGGTCGAGGCCCCCGGTGCATCGGCCGTCTGAAGACGGCACCTGCCGGATCCGGCGCATGCCTCGCACTCGGGCACCTCACCGCGCACGTGCGCAAGGCAGTACTCCACCCGTGCAGTCACCACGTCGGCCATGAGTGGGTGCACTCCAAATGGTGCGGCCACCAGGTACGCCACGCCCGGATGACGTGATGCGGCGGCGGCGGCCAACTCGGGAATGTCCTGATTCCAGTGCTTGCCCGGCAGAAGGAAGTACGGCTGGATGACCACTGTGGAGGCGCCCCGGGCCACGCAGGCATCGAAGGCTGTCGCGATTGAGGGCTCGGCCAGCTCCATGTGTGCCGGCTCGACGATGTCGTAGTCGAGGGTGTCGGTGATGGCGCCGCGGGTGAGTTCCTCGAGCATCACATTGCTCTCCGCGCGGCGACTGCCGTGGTCAACCACGATCACACCAACGCGCTCATCGGTACGGGGTTCAGGCATTGCCGGATCGTAGATCGGACCGCATCAAACCGTCGCCCGAACCGTCACCCAGATCCGTCGATCACCAGCATCGCGTCACCGTTGCGGATGAACTCGTAGGGAACGTGGCGGACTTCTGTGCCATGCCCATGCGCCGCGAGGGCGCGGCGCAGATCCTCAAGGCCAGGCCACGGACGGGTTGTGGTGTCCACGAGAGGGAACATGCGCACCTCGCCCAATGCCACCCGCGCAAGTTCGAGTACGCCATCCAAATGCGCCTGCGCGTCGAAGTGGTCGGGGTAGACGAACAGCAGATGCGATGAGAGCACCAGGTCAAATGCATCGTCACTGAAGGGCAGGTGCGGCAACGACCCCGCCACGTAGCGATCGGGGTTGGCCAGCCGGTCCCGGTCGAACGCATCGACCGCCGCCATGCGTCGGGACAGGTGATCGTCAAGATCACGGAAGAAGCCCCATACGTACGTGTCCGGGGTATCGGCCACGTACTGGTTGCCGAACGCCGTGTCCTGCCGGGCGCGCGCCACCAGGTCGCCGTGGCTGACCATGTCGGCGTACACGGGATCAACCGCGGTGACATCGCATGCCACGGCCCGGGCCCCGGCTGCGAAGCCGCTCGCACCGGATGGGCAGTCGAGCACCGGGCCCGCGCTCAGGTCGGTCGGGCGCAGGTCGAACATGGCGACGTACTCATCAAACGGGCGGGCCGTCACGATGATGTCGCCAAGGCCCCGGTAGGCGGGTGTGCTCACGCCTCCCCAGGCACGGTGCGATCCAGGCGCACCGTGCGGGCCGAACCAATACCTGCATACCGCTCGGGCATGCAGGTGAGCACGATGACCTGACACGTCTTCCCCGCCTCGGCGAGCGCCGCACCGAGCCCCTCCAGACGGCCGGCATCGGAGTACCCCAGCGCATCGTCAATAATGACCGGTGCGCCGCCGTCAGCCGCCGGTGCCACCAGCGATGCAGCGGCCAGGCGGCCGATGAGCGCCATCTGCTCGCGCGCGCCGCCAGACAGGGCGTCAACGGGCACGGTCACGCCCTCGCGCGTTCGGCTCACCACCTGCAAGGTGGTGTGGTCCACCTCCATCTCGGTGCCCGCACCAAATACCAACCGGCCGAATCGCTCAACGGCCTCACGGAATGGCGCAACGTAGGCCCGCTGCGCAATGTCGCGGTGGCGGATCATGGTGTCGTGCAGCAGATCGGCGGCGGCGGCGTGACGTTCGGCCCGGTCGCGCGCGCCCTCGGCAATCTCGGCGGCCTCCCCGGCACGGGCCACCCGGTCGGCGAGGCCCTCATCCCCCTGCTGGGAGATCTCACCCTTCAGCCGTGCGGCAAGAAGCGTGACCTCGTTGCGGTCGCGCAGCAGGCGATCGACGGCGTCACGGGAGTTGGCAAGCCGCGCACGAAGCGACGCCGGGCCGGCCTCGCCCAGTGCCGATTCCTCGGCCTGCAGAGCGGCGCGCGCGTCATCGGCCGCTGCGCGCGCCTCCGCAGCGGCGGCATGCACCTGCGCGTCTGATTGCACGGCGCGCGCGGTCTCCAGATCACCCCCGGCATCAGCCAGACGCCGTGCCACCGCGCCGAGGTGCCCCTTGCGCTCGGATGCCTGTGCCTCGATGCCGGTCACCGCCGTCTCGGCCTGCCGGTGTGTATCCCTCGCTGCGTCCTCATCGCGTCGGGCGGAGTCGCGGAGGTCCTCGGCAGCAGCCCGTGCCGCGTTCGCCGAATCGGCGTCCACCGGAACGGCTGGCATGGCGGCGCGATCACGGACATATGCCGTCACCCTGCCCTCGGCACGCGTGATCTTGTCGTCCATCTCATCAAGGGTCAGGTCGTTCAGGGCCGTTCCCCGGGATTCACGCGCCGCCTTCACGTTGGCCTCGGCATCTCGTCGCTGCCGGTCCAGTTCGCGCGCCGCCGACTCGCCATCGGCAGGCTGCACGCCCGCCTCAGCCAGGAGCGAATCGAGGTGCATCCGCGCCTCGGCGGCGGCGGCCACCACATCACCATGCCCCTCCAGCGAGATCCGGGCCACCCCGGTGATGATCAACGCGTCGCCAGCTCCGACCGGGAGCGCGAGTGTCTCGCCCGCAGCGATCGGCTGCACCACCCCTCCAACCTCAAGTTGCTGCGCCGACTCCGCAGTGATGTGCAGGGCCGCACCCGCCGCCTCGCACCTGCCCCGTGCGCCCGCCTCATCGACCACGGCCTTCTCAATGCGCTCCAGCAGGGAGGCGTCGAGTGCGCACCCCGCCAGGAACCCCTCACCCTCGGCGATAACCACCTCCGCCTCGGCCACGCGACCGCGACGATCACGCAGAAACCCGAGGTCGAATGCATCACGAAGGTGCTGGGCATCAGCAGCCGCCACGCCGAAGGCACGCTCAGCATCCGCCCGGGCGTCGAGAGCGGCGGCGAGTCGGGCGGCGGCCTCAGTACGCGCCGCAATGGCCGCCTCAAGACGGGAGGCGGCCCGCTCGCCCTCGGCAGTGATCATCCACACCTCGTCCTCGGCGGCTTTCACGAGCACCGTGAGGGCCGACCTCGCACTGACGGCGGCGGCGGCCTCGCGGGAGGGACCCATGGCCTGCTCCGCAGCCAGACGCAGGTCGTGCAGACCCGACTCCCTGGCCGACACCGCCTGCACCTCAGCCTCAAGGCCGGTGACGATGCCACGCAGCTCCGGCTCCCGCTCCATGCTGCGGGTCAACTCCCCATCGAGGCGCCGGAACTGATCAACGCGCCCCTCGAGCGATTGCAGAGCCTCCTCGGCGTCGTCAAGCGCGACCCGGGCTGCCGCGGCAACCTCACGCACATCCTTGCGCGCCTTGTTCGGCTCCCCGGTCGGGGTGCTCCAGATCTGGCGCTCCCGATCGATGGCGTCGATGAGCGCACCGCCGGGCTCAGCGGATTCGCCGCCCGAACCCGCTGCTGCATCGAGCGCCTGCATGAGCGAGTCGCTGCCGGCGAGGTCGGCCTGACCAAGGGGAACACCTTGCTGGTGCCGCAGGGCCGCGAAGAGGTTCGCGTCCATGGTCTCAGCGATGATCGCCGTCACACGATCATGAGCCGCCCGCCCCTGCAGTTGTTCGCGGACCGGTGACTCGATGAGGAGTTCCGTACCGGCGCCGCGCACCCAGCGCTTTGAGTACGTGAGGCGGTATGGGCCGCACTGAATGTCGGCCTCCACCCACGGCCCCACGTCGCGCCCGACCGGCTGGGCGGCTTTGACCCGCGACTTCGATGACGAATCGGGGTCGGCGATGAGCATGTCGAGGGCGTCGGCGAGGCTTGACTTGCCCACCTCGTTGGGCCCCTGGACGATGGTGACACCGTCGGTGGCGAACTCGACGTCGGCTGCAGTGACCCCCCGGAAGTCGCGCAGCGAGATGCGATGGATCCTCATGCGGCGTGCCGTGCGAGGCGGTAGAGCAGGCGCAATGCGTCTCGAGCGGCAATCTGCTGCGGTCCCTCATCGGCGGCAAGCGCCGCAAGCTCGGCGCCGGCGTCGTACGCGTAGCCCTTGAGGCCGAGATTGTGCAGGTCGCCTTCCTCGACGAACACGACCACGTCGCTGCCCCGCTCCGACACGGTGAGACTCGCCAGCACGTCGCGGTGATCATCCAGTACCGCCTGCAGGCGGGCATCCTCGCCGATGCCAAGGGCCCCCACCAGATCAAGCCGCACAATGGTGCGCGCCTTGTCGGGGATGGCCGTGAGGGAGGCATCGAGGGCCTCCACATCGTCGAGCGACTCCAGCCGCACGCCCCTGCGCACAAAGGTCCATGCACCCACGCGGTGGGCCTCCACCTGCACCTCAGTGCCCTCAATGCGCACCACGAGTGCGTGCCCGGGGTCCACCTCGCCGTAATCAGTGGCCACCGGCGTGCCCGGGTAGCGCACGCGCTGGTCGCCACCAACTTCGGTGGACGAGTGACGATCGCCAAGGGCCACGTAGGCCAGAAGCCCGGCGTCGAGCGCCTCACGAAGGCCCTCCATGGCGATGACCGAGGCGTCGTGCGCATCGGGCGAGAGCACGTCCACGACCCCGTGGGCCAGGAGCACCCGGGTGGGACCCTTCGCGAGATCCGCCATGGCCCGTTCTGCCGGATCGTGGCCGGGATTCTTCGCATGCCACGGGGCGCCCACAAGTTCAATTCCGCCGATGGTGACCGGCTCGGCCGAATCAATGATGCGCACGTTCGGGGGGCACCGGTCGGCAAAGGCAGACGACCGGTACACCGACGATGCATCGAGGGGATCGTGATTGCCCGGCAGGATGAAGACCGGCACCGTGAATGCCCCGAGCGCATCGACGGCGCGGGAAACCACCTGACGATCCACGTGATTTGAGTCGAAGAGGTCACCGCAGGCCACCACGAACTCTGCGCCCTGCGAATCGGCGAGGCGCGCCATCTCGCGCACGGCGTCGATGCGGGCCTCCGAATAGCGCGCCTGAGTGTCCGGCGAGAGATATCGCCGGGTCATTCCCAGGTGCCAGTCGGCGGTGTGGATGAAGGTGGTCATGGTGTCGCCCCGCATCGCGGAGGACACGTCACGCTAGGCCCCCACCCGGACGGCTTAGCGCGACCGAAGCCCCGCCCGCATGGCATCGAGCGGCGGCTCCACGCCGGTCCATTGGCGAAATGCCGCGGCGCCCTGATGAAGCAGCATCCCCGCCCCGTCAACAACCCGTGCGCCCTGCCCAGCGGCGGCAACAAGCCACGGTGTGGGCTCGGACCGATACACGAGGTCGTACGCCACCGTGGACGGCCCAAGTGAGTCGAGCGGCAGATCGGCAGGAATCACATCACTGCCCATGCCGAGGCTCGTCGTGTTGACGACCAGCGCTGCCGATGCCGCGGCGTCCTCCATGGCCTCCCGGGTAAACGGAACGACCTCACCGAGCGCGGCGGCCTTCTCTTCGGTGCGATTGGCCACCCGCAGGTGGGCCCCGCGCCCCCGTAGCGCGAACGCGACAGCCCTGGCGGCGCCACCCGCACCGATCATGAGCACCTCGGCGCCGTCAAGGTCGAGTGGCGCGGCTTCGTCGAGCGCGCGCAGAAACCCCTCGGCGTCGGTGTTGTCGCCGGTCATACCGCCGTCGCCATCCGGGATGAGCGTGTTGGCCGCGCCGATGGCCTCCACGGCCAGACTGACCGATGAGCAGCAGTCGATCACTGCCTGCTTGTGCGGGATGGTCACGTTGAGGCCCGAGCAGCCCGCCGCAAAGAGCCCGCGCACGGCATCCGCAACCCGATCCGGATGGATGGGGAATGCCAGGTAGGCCCAATCGAGATCCAGCGCACGGAACGCGGCGTTGTGCATGGAGGGCGACAGCGAGTGGTCCACCGGCCAGCCGATCACACCCGCGAACCGCGTGCTCGACGTTGGCCAGGGCGATTGCATGCTCACCCGTTCGCCTTCGCCTTCGCGATGGCCTGCTGGAACTCCGCGCCGGTCTTCGCGTAGAAGACCTTTCCGCTCGTGCTGGCCACGAAGTACAGGTACGGCGTACGCACCGGATTGGCGGCGGCATCGATGGCGCCCAGCCCCGGATTGCAGATGGGGCCAGGAGGCAACCCGTGGTAACGACGCGTGTTGTAGGGAGAGGCCATGTTCAGGTCGGCCCTCGTCAACTCCTTCGACCACGACCCGAGCGCGTAATGCACCGTGACGTCGCTGTCGATTCGCATGCCCAGTTTGAGCCGGTTGTAGAACACGCCCGCGATGATGCGCCGGTCGCGTTGGTTACTGGCCTCGCGCTCGACGATGGACGCCATGATGAGCACGTCGTACTTGGTGAGGTTGTGCTTCTTCGCGTAGGCGTAGTTGATGCCGGCGGTGCGCTGGGAATAGGTGCGCAACTGGTAGTTGACGAGATCGCTGACGGGCTTCTTCGGATCGACCGGGTACGTGGCCGGAAAGAGAAAGCCCTCAAGCGATGTGGGCTTCTTGGTACCCGCGAGGGTCTGCCCCACCTTCGACGGGTCGGTGGCCGCGATGTACTGCGCGGCCGGGATCCCAGTCTTCGCCTGCACCACGTCTGCCATCTCGGTGCGCCTGAGTCCTTCAACGAGCAGCACGTCGGTCGTCGTGGGAGCGGTGGCCACCGGGGCATCCCCGCCGCCCCGGGTGAGGGCCACCACCGCGATGATGGCAACCACGATCGCCATGATGGGGATGAGCACCATCGAGACCCGCCGGCCCGCGGGTGTGGCGCGCTGGGGCCGCTTGCGACGTCCCGGCGGCGGCGCGGAACTCATGATGGCGGCGCCTGTGCGCGTAGCCACGACTCGAGGATGACGCACGCCGCCACGCTGTCCAGATCGGCCGTGGCCCCTCCCTCACGCCGCAGCCGCTCGGCTTCGGCGGTGGTCAGCCGCTCGTCGGTGAGCACCACACGGGCATCAACACGCGCGCGCAGACGACCGGCGAATGATGACGAGTGGTGCGCCTGCTCCCCGCGCTCGCCCGACATCAGGAGCGGCTCCCCAATGACGATGACCTCGGGTGCCTCATGGGCGATAACCGCGTCGAGGGCAGCGGCACCCTCGGCGGCGTCGATACGCAGGATGACCGGAAGCGGACGCACGAGCGTGCCCGTGGGATCGCTCACCGCGACCCCGGTGCGCGCGCGCCCGAGGTCGAGCCCGAGGGCCTTCACCCGGCTGCTGACCTGAGCAACTCGGACGCGCGTGTCATGGCCTCGGCCATCTTCGACGGGTCCTTGCCGCCCGCCCGGGCCATGCCCGGCTTGCCGCCACCGCCTCCGCCCACGATCGGGGCAATTTCACGCATGACATCGGCCGCCGACATTCCCGCGGCGATTGCGGCGTCGTCGAAGTTGGCCACCAGCAGGGCCTTGCCATCTGCCACAGCCCCCAGCACCAGCGCCGCGCCGGTGCCGACCGACTGCTTCACACGATCGGTGATGGAAAGAAGTTCTTCCATGTCGGAGGCCTCGATCTCGATGGCCAGCACGGAGACATCACCGATGCGCTCTGCGCCGGCGGCAAGCCCTGCGACATCCACGCGGCCCGATCGGGACTTCTTCAGATCGGCCTCAAGGCGCCGGATGCGCTCGTCACGGGCCTCGACCTCAGCCTCAAGGGCCTTCGCGCGACCACGCAGGTGGTCGAGTGCAGCGAGCCCGGTGACCGCCTCGATGCGACGGGTGGCCGCGCCGGTGCTGCCCTCCGACACGATGACGAGCGGGCCGATCTCCCCCGTGCGCGACACGTGGGTTCCGCCGCAAAGCTCCTTCGAGAAGTCTCCGGCCTGCACCACGCGTACGTATTCGCCGTACTTCTCCTCAAACAGGCCCACGGCACCGAGGTCATCGGCATCCGCGCGGGCCATCACCTCGGCGCGAACCGCGGTGTCCTCCTCAACCCGTGCGTTCACGCTCCGCTCGATCTCCTCGAGCACGTCGGGCTCGATACGTCCACGGTGCGAGAAGTCGAAGCGCAGCTTGTCGGGGCCCACATACGAGCCGGCCTGGCGCACGCCATCTCCAAGTGCGCCGCGAAGCGCCCAGTTGAGCACGTGTGTCGCTGTGTGATTTGCCTGCGTGGCGTGGCGCCGGGCGCTGTCCACTGTCGCCGTGACCTCAGCGCCCACGGGAAGATCGCCAGTGATCCTGAGGCGCAGCACCTGGTCATCGCCGAGCCGCAGTACGTCGATGACCTCGGCGCTGCCGCCGTTGCCCACAAGCACCCCGTGGTCGGAGACCTGGCCGCCGCCCTCGGCATAAAAGGGCGACTGCTCGATCTTGGCGAGGGCTTCATCCCCCGCGGTGGTGGCGATGGCGGTGATGCGGGTGACCACTTCCAGGTGGTCGTACCCCACGAACTCGGTGGCTGCCGACGACTGCGCGAGCGATTCGGCACGGGCACGGTCGGCGCCGCCGCCCTTCTTGCCGGCCGCGCGTGCGCGATCGCGCTGCTCGGTCATGAGGCGGCCAAAGCCCTCCTCGTCAACCTGCAGGCTGTGCTCCTCGGCAGCGTCGCGTGTGAGGTCGAGCGGAAATCCGAAGGTGTCGTGCAGGCGAAATGCATCGTCGCCGGCGATGACACCAGCCGCTCGCGAGCGGTCGAGCACCTCACCGAGCAACTTGGTGCCTTGCTCAAGTGTGCGCGCAAACTGCTCCGCCTCGGCGCCGATGACATCCTCCACCGTGGAGCGCTCGCTGGCGATCTCCGGGTAGGCGTCGCCGTAGCCGTCGGCCACTGCCTGCACGAGGCCCACAACGCGGGCGGGCTCCAGTCCCAGATATGCACCCTCGCTGACGGCACGTCGGATGATGCGGCGAAGAACGTAGTCGCGGCCCTCATTGCCCGGGCGCACGCCATCGGATGCGAGGAACGTCATCGCCCGGCCATGGTCAGCCAGCACGCGCATGGCGCGATCCACACGTGGATCTGTGTTGTAGGTACGCCCAGAGGCCTGCTCGGCCCACGCGATGAGTGGGCGGAAGCCGTCGGTCTCGAACACCGTCTGCTTGTCCTGGAGAATCGCCGCAAGGCGCTCAAGGCCTGCGCCGGTGTCGATGTTCTTCGCGGGCAGGGTGGTGAGCGTGCCGTCCTCGGAGCGGTCGTACTGCATGAAGACCAGGTTCCAGAACTCGAGGAACCGATCGGTGCCCGTCACGGGTCCACCCTCGGGGCCGAACGACGGTCCGCGGTCCAGATAGAGCTCGGTATTGGGACCACACGGGCCAGTGGGCCCGGCCTTCCAGAAGTTATCGGCCTCGCCCAGACGCTGAATGCGGTCGCGGGGAATACCCAGTTCGACCCAGCGCTCAAGCGCCTCGTCGTCGGCCGGCACGCCATCCATGCCTTCGAACACGGTGATCCAGATCTGCTCGGGATCAAAGCCCAGCACCTCGGTGCTGAGCTCGAAGCCGAAGCGGATGGCGTCGTCCTTGAAGTAGTCGCCAATGGAGAAGTTGCCGAGCATCTCGAAGAACGTCAGGTGCCGGGCGGTACGCCCCACCTGGTCGATGTCGAGAGTTCGGAAGCACTTCTGCGCGCTGGTCATGCGTGCCGCGGGCGGCTCCGACATGCCGAGGAAGTACGACTTGAGGGGCTGCATCCCCGCGATGGTGAGCAGCACTGATGGGTCGTCCTCAAATGGGACGAGCGAAGCGGAGGGGATCCGGAGATGCCCCTCGCGCTCGAAGTAGCGGAGGAAGCCCTC
>CANJMX010000003.1 GCA_947475125.1 Actinomycetota bacterium | reverse complement strand
GCAGGGGTTCATTCCCGACGAGCTCGATAGCGCCCTGGCGGCAGCAGGTATGGCCGGGGTGACAGTGGGGGGGCTGATGGCGCTGCCGCCGTTTGCGGAGGACCCCGAGGCATCACGACCCTGGTTCGAACGAGTGCGCCTGCTCCGCGACGCGCTGGCTCTGAAATGGGGAAATGAGCATGACCTGCGGGATCTCTCAATGGGGACTTCGCAGGATTTCATCGTTGCCGTGGAGGCGGGCGCTACCATTGTGCGCGTCGGGAGGGGCATCGTCGACCAAGGGCGGATGGAGCCGTAGATGGCGATTAACGATTACTGGCAGAAGACGTTGGCGTATTTCGGGATGGCCGATGACGGCTACGACGAATACGACGAGTACGACGAGCACGAGGGTGGTGACCGGGAAACCAATGCGCGTGTGCGCGATGACGACCGGCATTCGCGGGACGACCATCAGTCGTCGCGTGGCCGTTCGCGTGGGCGATCCTCATCGCGTGGCGCCGACGACTTCGACGACATCTACTCGGACCCGGGCGTGCCATCCCCCTCGCGGAACATCCGCGCAGTGGACTCACCCAGGAACAATCGTGGCGTCGAGGTGAACCTCATCATCCCGCGCACCTTCAACGACGCGCAGCAGATCGCTGACAAGTTCAAGGGCACGGTCCCCGTGATCCTCAACCTGCAGTCGGCGGACACGGATCTGTCGAAGCGCCTCATCGACTTCGCCAGTGGGCTTACGTATGCGCTCGACGGCGGGATGTCCCGCATTGCGGACAAGGTATTTCTCCTGACTCCCCGCAACGTCGAGGTGTCGGCCGAGGAGCGCGCGCGTCTCCTCGAAAAGGGTTTCTTCAACCAGTATTGATTCTGTGACGCCCGCCGCCATCGGCGTCGTTGGGGTCGGGGCGATGGGCGGCGCGTTCGCCGCCGGCCTCGCCCCGTTCACGACGGTCATCGTTGAGGATGCGATGTCCGGGCGCGCTCAGGATGTGGCGTCATCTCTCGGCGTACTCGCGGGCGATGCTGCGAACTGCGACGTCGTCGTGGTCGCAGTGAAGCCCCAGGACGTCGCGGCGACGCTCCAGGCGATCACTCCCCGCCTTTCTGTGGGCTCGGTTGTGATGTCGGTTGCCGCGGGCTGGTCGCTTGACCGCCTCGCCGCCGCCGTTCCGGGGCATCCGGTGGTACGGCTGATGCCGAATCTGGCGGTGGCCAATGGCAACGGGGTCGTGGCCATGGCGACGACGGGTCTCGACGACGAGGCCGTGTCGGCCGTGAGAGCCCTTCTGGCCCCCCTCGGCGCCGTCGTGGTGATGGATGAGGCCCTCTTCGATGTTGCGACCGCCATCGGCGGCAGTGGCCCCGGGTTCATGGCCTATATCGCAAAGGCGATGGAGGACACGGGCGTCGCCCACGGGCTTTCGCGAACTGATGCCCGTGCCATGGTGCAGGCGGTCATCGCCGGTACCGCCGGCCTGTTGGCGGATGGCGAGGATCCCGCCGAGCTGCAGGCGCGGGTGACATCGCCGGGTGGCACCACCGCGGCATGCATCGCGGTCATGGACGATGCAGGGGCCGCAGGCATCGTGGAACGCGCGCTGGGCGCTGCCGCCCGCCGCGCCGCCGAGCTGTAGGCGGCGGGCCGGTGGACATCCTCACGCAGTACGTCAACGCCGTATTCACAGTCTTCATCGTCATCATCTTCATCCGCATCCTGCTGTCGTGGGTCCCAAACCCCCCAACTGGACGCGTGATGTCGGCCCTGTGGGCGTTTTTCCACGAATCCACCGAGTGGTATCTGCGCTCGTTCCGGCGCATCATCCCGAGCATCGGCATGTTCGACTTCTCGCCGATCGTGGCGCTCATCGCCCTGTACGTGGGCAACGTGGTGGTGGTCAGGGTGCTCGAGGCGCTGTGACCGACGCTCCGGAGTGGGTCACCCGCCATGAGGGCGGCGTGACTGTCGCCGTGAAGGCGGTACCCCGTTCCCGTCACACCGGCGCGGTCGGCGTGCAGGATGGTGCCGTGCGTATCCAGATCGCAGCCGCCCCGCATAAGGGCCAGTCCAATGCGGCCCTCTGTGCCTATCTCGCAGAGCAGGCCGGCGTACGTCCGAGCGCCGTCCGTCTGCGCCGCGGGTCGACCGGCGCGCGCAAGCTCATCGAGATCGATGGCGACCCCGATCAGATCACGGCCCGGTTTGCCGTGCTGGCGGGAGAGATCGCGTGAACGGCCCGGATCACGCGAGACGAACGGCGATATCCCAGGCAATCGAGCGGCGGGTGCGGCGCGAGGCCGGGTACCGATACATATTGATGGCCCTCATTGCGGCGTCGGTCATCGCGCTTGACCAACTGACCAAGGTCATCGTCCGCGCCACCATCCCGGTGGGGGACACGGTTGACGTTCTTCCGGGCGTACATCTGGTGGATACCGTCAACACCGGGATCGCGTTCAGTCTCTTTCCCGGAAATCAGGCAGTGGTTTCGGTGCTCACCCTCGTCGCGATCGGCGTGATCGCGGTGCTGCTGGTGGGCTTTGCGGGCCGGCACGCCCTGGTGCCCATCGGTGGGGGACTGCTCCTCGGCGGGAGCATCGGCAACCTGATCGACCGCGTGTTTCGCGATGGCGTGACCGACTTCATCGCCATCGGTCCCTGGCCGCCATTCAACGTGGCCGATATCGGTGTCGTGGCCGGCGCCATTCTGCTGGTGACCGCGCTCGTACTGTCGGGTGGCGATGGCTGACGATCGCATGGTGAAGTTTGTCGTGGCGGGCGACATGGTGGGGCGCCGCCTCGACGCAGTGCTCGCCGAGTGCGAGATATTCGACAGCCGCGCCGAGGCGCAGCGCCTCATTGATGCAGGCGAGGTGACGGTGAATGGGGTGATGAAGGCCAAGCGTTACCGCCTGGCAGAGGGTGAGGTCGTGATTGCCGCGCTGGGGCCGCCGCCCCGCCCACCGGGCGATCTGCGCGCCGAGGAGATCGACGTGCCGATCATCTATTCCGACGAGTCGATTGTGGTGGTGGACAAGCCGTCGGGCATGGTCACCCACCCGTCCCGGGGGCACGACGAGGGGACCCTCGTGCACGCGCTCCTCGGGGCGGGGATCGCGGGCGGGGACGACCCGGACCGGCCGGGAATCGTGCATCGCCTGGATCGGGACACCTCCGGGCTTCTGCTGGTTGCACGTACCGATCGGGCCCACCGGCGCCTTGGAAAGATGATGCGCGACCGCGACATCGAACGGCGCTACCTCGCGCTGGTTCACGGCGAGTTTCCCGCGGCACTGACCATCGATCGGCCCCTCGGACGCGACCCCCGCCGACGGACGCGTCAGGCGGTACTCCCCGCCGGCGGGCGCGAGGCGGTCACCCACTTCCGCACGATCGAGCGACTGGGGCCGCTGTGCCTCATCGAGGCGCGTCTCGAAACCGGGCGCACGCACCAGGTACGGGTGCACCTTGAATCCGCACGGCATCCGGTGGTCGGGGACCCTCTTTACGGGCAGGGTCGCGCCGCATTCGGCCTCGAACGCCAGTTTTTGCACGCATATCGACTGCGGTTGCCCCATCCCGAGACTGGGGAGGATCTGGTGTTTGAAAGCCCGCTGCCCCCGGATCTGGAGGCCGCCCTTGCCGCGGCGCGTGTGCGGGCGGGCCGGGCAGGCTAGAGTCCCGCGTCGGGTCCGCATCAGGCGGATCCGACTTCCTGCACTCAACCCCGACGGGGTACACGTGGGGGGTGGTGGTCGGCATATGTCGGCTCCTCCCGCGACCTGTCGGAATTCATCGTCCAAGAACCGACAAGGAGTCGTGACGCGTGCCTGTCGTCACCATGAAGCAACTGCTGGAGTCCGGAGTCCACTTCGGCCATCAGACCCGCCGCTGGAACCCCAAGATGAAGCGATTCATCTTCGGTGAGCGTTCCGGCATCTACGTCATTGATCTTCAGCAGACGCTTGAGCTGCTGGAGCGCGCACACACGTTCGTGAAGAACGTCGCAGAGCGCGGCGGCACCGTGATGTTCGTGGGAACCAAGAAGCAGTGCCAGGACAGCGTGCGCGAGCAGGCCATCCGTGCCGGCATGCCATACGTGTCGCACCGTTGGCTGGGCGGCCTTCTTACCAACTGGTCGACCATCAGCCAGCGCATCCGCCGCCTGCACGAGCTTCGTGCCCAGGCAACCGGTGGTCAGCTGGCCCTGCTGCCCACCCGTGAGCGCCTTGCCGCAGAGGCCGAGCTCGTGAAGCTCGAGGCCAATCTCGGTGGCGTCTCCGACATGCAGCGCCGACCTGACGCTGTGGTGATTCTGGACCTGAACAAAGAGATGATCGGCGTGCGCGAGGCCAACCGCCTCGGCATTCCCGTCGTCGGCCTGGTTGACACCAATTGCGACCCCGACGAGGCCTCGTACATCATCCCCGGCAACGACGACGCGATCCGTTCGTGCTCGCTCATCCTGTCGGTGCTTGCTGACGGGATCCGCGAGGGCAAGGGTCTGGAGCCCGCCGGTGGCTACGAGGAGGCCCGCGCCGCTGCTGCAATCGCAGCCGCAGCCGGCGACCCCGACGCGGCTCGCGCAGCTCGCGCAGCTGCACGGGCGGAGGCCAATGCCGCCGCACTTGCAGCGGCGTCCGGCGAGTTGGCCGTTGAGGCAGTTGTGTTGACCGAGGCCATCGAGGCAGTCGTCGAGGCCGAGGCCGTGATCGACTTGGCCGAGGCCGTTGTCGAGGCAGCCGTCGAGGTCGATTCCAGCGAGGCCCTCATTGAGGTCGCCATCGTGGCGGATGCCGTTGAGGCAGTCGTCGAGGCCGAGGCCGTGATCGAGGCCGCCGCAGCAGTCGTTGAGGCGGTTGTCGAGGCCGAGAACGTCGACCCCGTCGTTGAGGCAGCCATCGTGGCAGAGGCCGTCGAGGTAATCGTCGAGGCCGAGGCCGTGATCGAAGCAGCAGCAGAGATTATTGAAGATGTTGCTGCCGAGGTGATTCTTGACGAGGCCGCTCTCGAGCTGGCCGCAGACATCGCCGTTGCCGACGTGGCACCGGAGGCCGCTGGAGAGGAGCCCGCGTCGTGAGCACCGCACAGATTCCCGCCGCGTTGGTGAAGGAGCTCCGCGACAAGACCGGCGCGGGGATGATGGACTGCAAGAAGGCACTCACCGAGACCGGTGGCGATCTTGAGCAGGCCATGACACTCCTTCGCAAGCAGGGCCTCGCCGCCGCACAGAAGCGTGCCGGCCGTGACGCGAATGAGGGGACGGTCGCCAGTTACATCCATCAGGGCGGACGCCTCGGCGTGCTCGTTGAGGTCAACTGCGAGACCGACTTCGTTGCGCGCACCGACCGGTTCCAGGAGTTCGCCCACGACGTGGCGCTCAATGTGGCAGCGATGAAGCCGCAGTATGTGTCGTCCGACGATGTGCCCGACGAGTACAAGGCCAAGGAGCGCGAGGTCTACGCCGACCAGGCCAAGGACAAGCCGGAGAGCGCCCGCGAGAAGATCGTGGAGGGCAAGCTCGCCAAGCATCTGAGCGAGATCTGCCTTCTTCAGCAGCCGTTCTTCCGCGATGGCACCGGGAAGGACCAGCGCACGATGGAGGAGTTGCGCGCGGAGGCCTCATCGGAGCTCGGCGAGAACATCACGATCCGACGGTTCGAGATCTTCCAGCTTGGCGAGTAGCGACCAGACCGACGGCGCCCCGGGTAGCCCGGGGCGCCTCGACCCGGCGAACTTTTCCCGTGTGCTGCTCAAGCTCTCGGGTGAGGCGCTCATGGGCGATCAGGGGTATGGAATTGACCCTGACCGCATCAGCGGTGTCGCCCGCGAGGTGCGCGACGTACATGACCGCGGGATAGAGGTCGCCATCGTGGTGGGGGCCGGCAATATCTTCCGCGGGGTGATGGGCGCCGCCAGCGGCATGGACCGCGCCACTGCCGACTACATGGGCATGATCGCCACCATGCTGAATGCCTTGGCGATTCAGGATGCCCTCGAGAAGCTCGACCTCACCACCCGTATTCAGTCGGCCATCGCCATGCAGGAGGTCGCCGAGCCCTATATCCGGCGCCGGGCGATTCGACATCTTGAGAAGAAGCGCGTTGTGATCTTCGCGGCCGGCACGGGGAATCCGTTCTTCACGACCGACACCACGGCCGCCCTCCGGGCGCTTGAGATCAGCGCCGCCTGCATTCTGATGGGCAAGAACAACGTCGAGGGCGTGATGAGCGCCGACCCCCGCGAGGATCCATCGGCAACCCTCATTCCCCGCATCACGCACATGGAGGCCATCGAGCGTGGCCTCAAGGTGATGGACACCACCGCACTCACCCTTTGCATGGACAATGATCTGCCACTCCTGGTGTTCAACATGCAGGAGGAGGGCAACCTCGCCCGAATCCTCAGCGGAGAGCATGTGGGCACAGTGGTCAGCAGCCCGGCGACAGCCGGAGGGAAGGCTTGACATGAAGGAGCGCATCGAGGACGCCAAGCGCCGTATGGAGGGCGCGACCAAGAACTTGTCCAACGAGTTCTCGGCCCTGCGGACCGGACGCGCGAGCACCGCGCTGCTCGACCGAATCAACGTGAACGCGTATGGGGCGATGACCCCGCTGACGCAGCTCGCCAAGATTCACGCGCCTGAGGCCCGCCTTATCACGGTGCAGCCGTTCGACAAGACGATGATGACGGACATTGAGCGGGCGATCATGGAGTCCGACCTCGGCCTGAACCCGAGCAACGACGGCACCACGATCCGCCTGCCGCTGCCGCAGCTCACCGAGGAGCGCCGCAAGGAGCTGGTCAAGGTGGCGCATCGCATGGCCGAGGAATCCCGCGTGGCCGTGCGCAATGTGCGCCGCGATGTTTTGAACGAAATGAAGCGTGCCGAGAAGGACGGCGAGGTGTCCAAGAACGATCTCGGCAGGGCGCAGGACGAAGTGCAGAAGCTCACTGACGCCGAGGTGAAGGCCGTGGACGAGATGCTCGCCCGCAAGGAAGCGGAGATCATGGAGGTCTGACGGCACCCGCCGTCACCTTCCAGACCGCAGGAACGGGCCAGTGACGCTCCTCTCACGCCTCCGGGCCGCCCGCACTGCCCTCAGTCGTCGCCACGACGACCGGCCAATGGTTCCCATCGGTCGCGTTCCCCGATCAGTGGGGATCATCATGGACGGCAACGGGCGGTGGGCCCAGCAGCACGGCCTGCCAGTCGCTGCGGGGCATCGCGCGGGGGCCAGGGCACTGAGGGAGGTGGTTCGGGCCGCCGGAGACCTTGGGGTGCAGGATCTGACTGTCTTCTCGTTCTCGACCGAGAACTGGTCGCGCCCGAGCGATGAGGTTGACGATCTGATGGGGCTCTTCTCGGATCTCATCGATCGGGAGGTCCCGGACCTGCACGAGGAGGGGGTGTCCATCCGCTTTATCGGACGCCTGTCCGCCCTTGATGCGCCGCTGCTTGAGAAGATCGCGCGGGCTGAGACGGTGACGGCCGGGAACACCCGCATGCGCCTGTTTATCGCGATGAACTATGGCGGCCGCGCCGAGATCGTCGATGCCGCCCGCCGGTTCGCGGCAGAGGCCGGCCCCGACGCCCCGGACTCGGATTTCGGGAACTACATGTACGCCGCCGACCTCCGGGACCCGGAACTGATCATCCGCACCAGTGGGGAGCAGCGGCTTTCGAACTTCCTGCTGTGGCAGTCCGCGTACGCCGAGCTGGTGTTCTCCGACCAGATGTGGCCGGACTTCGGACGTGATGATCTCGCGGCCGCGTTCGCCGACTACGCGTCCCGCGACCGGCGGTTTGGCAAGCGATGACCAGCCGCCTCCTCGTGGCAATCCCGGGCATCGCGATCATTCTTCTGGCGGTCGCGCTCGGGGGCCCGGTCTTCGCCCTCTTCGCACTGGCAGTCGCAATCGGTGCGCTCTTTGAGTTCTATGCGCTCACCGCCGCGTTCATGCCATTGCGGGCGGCGGGATACGCCACTGCGGTTGCCACAGTGTTGCTGGCGCTCTGGGTGACGCCGTCGGAGCGGGCCATCATCCTGGCGCTCGCTCTGGGGCTTCTGTTCGCGGCGCTCGCGGCACTTCGCCTGTCCAACCGCGAGGAGATCACCCTGCGCGTGGGGATGACCCTCTTCGGCGCCATGTACATCGCATTCCCGGTTGGCGTACTCGTGCTCATGCGCGGTCTTCCCGATGGCGCCGGTGTCATCGTCAATCTTCTCGTCGGCGTGTGGATGTTTGACACGTTCTCGTACTTCGGCGGCAAGCTGTGGGGATCACGGCCAATCGCACCGCGGACGTCACCCAACAAGACGTGGGAGGGATTCATCACCGGCCTGGTCGGCGGCACCCTCGGTGTGTTCGTGGCTGGCCTGTACATGGACTGGATCAACGGCTGGCAGTCGCTCGTCGTGGGGGTCGTCATCTGCCTCACTGCCTTCATCGGCGATCTGTTTGAGTCGATGATCAAGCGCGACGCCGGGGTGAAGGACTCGGGCCGGATCCTGATGGGACACGGCGGAGTGCTGGACCGATTCGATTCGCTGCTGTTCGCGTCACTCGGGACGTATCTGGTGACCGTATGGCTGATCTTCTGATCGCCTCCGCGTAGGATCGGGCCATGGACCTTCCCCTTCTTGCCCGCCTGTGCGAGACCCCTGGAGCCCCCGGGCGCGAGGACCGCATCCGCGAGTTGGTCATCGCAGAGATGACCCCGCACGTTGACGACATCAGCGTTGACCCGATGGGCAGCGTTGTGGGTGTGCGCAAAGGGGGTGGCGGGCCGCGCGTGATGCTCGCCGCACACATGGATGAGCTCGGCTTTCTGGTGAGCCATATCGACGACGAGGGGTTTATCCGCGTCGTCACTCTGGGGGGCTTCGACCCAAAGACCCTCGTGGCGCAGCGGGTGATCATCCACGGCCGTGAGGATGTGCTCGGCGTGATGGGCAGCAAGCCCATTCACATCATGAGCGACGAGGAGCGCAAGCGGCTCCCCAAGGCCGAGGACTTCTACATTGATGTCGGCCTGCCGGCCGATCGTGTGCGGGAGATCGTGCGCCAGGGTGACGCCGTTACCCGCGAGCGCACCCTTGCCCCGCTCGGCGACCTCATCACCTGTAAAAGCCTCGACAACCGGGCGGGGCTCTACGTGATGCTCGAAGCCATTCGGCGGCTTCGGGACCATACGTGCGAGGTGGTTGCTGTGGCCACGACGCAGGAGGAGGTCGGCCTGCGCGGCGCGCGTGTGGCCGCGGCGCGGGTGCGCCCCGACATCGGTCTGGCCATCGACATCACCCTGGCCAATGATGGGCCGGGTGCCAAGCCCCATGAGCGCATCACGAGGGTGGGGGAGGGGACCGCTATCAAGGTGTACGACTCGGGGGTGATTGTGCCCCGTCGGGTGGTGGACCATTTGGTCGAGGTGGCCGAGGCGCGGGAGATTCCCTTCCAGATGGAGATCATGTCGCGAGGGGGTACCGACACCCGCGAGCTCCAGCTGTCGGGCGATGGGGCCCTGGCAGGGTGCGTCTCGATCCCCACGCGGTACGTGCACCAGGTGGTCGAGACCTGCCATCCGGCCGACCTCGATGCGTCTGTGGACCTCGTGGTGGCCTTCTGCGAGACCGCAGAGTCTCTTCTCTCTCCGTAGGTCCGGAGGGGCCTCGTACGGGTGGGATCGCCCGTGCCCGGTGATACCTTCGAACGCGTGAAGCGCATCCTCATCCTCGGAAGCACCGGTTCAATTGGGGTGCAGGCACTCGATGTCATTGACAGTGCCGATGACATGGTGTGTACCGGCCTTGCGTGCGGCTCCCGGGTCGATGAGATGCTGCGTCAGGCATCGGAGCGCGCAGTCAGCGCGACCTCCGCGGCGGTCGGCGGCGGTTCAGTTCCGCCGTCCAGCGACTTCGCGGCGCTCATCGAGGCGTCCGCGCCCGACATCGTCTTGAACGCCCTCGTCGGGGCGGCAGGCCTGCCCCCGACGCTGGCGGCCTTGGAGCGGGGTATTCCGGTGGCGCTCGCAAACAAAGAGAGCCTTGTGGCCGGTGGCGACCTGGTCGCCGCCGTGCGTGCGAGGACCGGCGCGATGCTGGTGCCAGTGGACAGCGAGCACTCCGCCCTGTTCCAGCTGCTGGAGGGCCTCGATCCCGGGCGTGTTGCGCGGGCAGTCCTCACGGCATCGGGCGGGCCGTTCAGGGGTCGCACCGCCGACGAACTCCGCGATGTGAGGCCCACAGATGCCCTCGCGCATCCCACATGGACGATGGGCGCCAAGATCACCATCGACTCGGCAACGATGATGAACAAGGGCCTTGAGGTCATTGAAGCGCACCACCTGTTCGGCCTGACCTATGACCAGATCGAGGTCGTGGTGCATCCGCAGTCCACCATCCACGCGATGGTGCGGCTGGACGATGGGAGCCTGATCGCCCACATGGGGCCGCCCGACATGCGGGTTCCCATCGGTCATGCGCTGCGCTGGCCGGCGGCCCCTCCGGCACGCGCCCAGATGCCGCTGGCCGGAATGGCGTTGTCGTTCGAGGAACCCGATCCCGTTGCGTTCCCATGCCTGCGCCTGGCGCGCGAGGCCGGGATCGTGGGCGGTACGGCGCCGGCAATCCTGAATGCCGCGAACGAGGTTGCGGTGGCTGCGTTCCTGGACGGCCGCGTCGGCTTCATGGGCATCCCAGAAGCGGTGGAGGCTGCGCTGAATGCAGTCCCGGCAGAGCCGGCCGACACGCTTGAGGCCGTACTGGACGCCGATGCGCGCGCCAGAGTCGTGGCTGCTGGCGCAGGGGTGGCCTGATGCTCGGGGTCAACATCGTCGAGTTCGTGCTGGTGCTCATGTTTCTTGTGCTCGTGCACGAGGCGGGACACATGGTGGCCGCGAAGTGGTGCGGGATGCGCGTCGAGCGTTTCTCGATCTTCTTCGGGAGGCCCGTGGCCAAGTTTACGCGGGGCGAGACCGAGTACGGCATCGGCTGGCTTCCGCTTGGCGGGTACGTGCGCATCTCCGGGATGAGCCGAGACGAGGAGCTGGCGCCGGAGATGGTTCCGCGTGCGTACTACGCGGCGAAGACGTGGAAGAAGATCGTGGTCATCGCCGCCGGCCCCGCCGTGAATCTCGTCGTCGCGTTCCTCTGCTTCGTTCTGTACTTCTGGATCGGTGTGCCCGGATTCGGCGGAATCGGCGTACAGGATGTGAAGCCCGGGGCGCCAGCCGCGAGCATTGGAATGGTTGCGGGTGACCGCATCGTCTCGGTCAACGGCATCAGCGCCACCAGAGAGAGCACCGCCCTTGACGCGCTGAATGCGGTTCGCTCGAATCCGGGCCAGCCGGTGGTGGTGCGATTCGTGCACGGCGACTCGCCCACAGTCATCACACGACGCGTCGTACCGACGGCCACCGAGGTGGGCGGCCAGACCATTGGCCGGATCGGCGTCGGTCTCAACGAGATCGCCGGTCCACGTGTATCTGCGGGTCCGCTTGGCGGCGTCACGAGTGCGGGATCCCAGGTGTGGGAACTCGTCGATGCGAATGTGCGCGGTATTGGAAGCCTCTTCAGCAGCTCTGAGGCCCGCGAGCAGGTGGGTTCAGTCGTCGCGATCGGAGCCGCCTACAACCAGGTGGCCTCCAGCGGATTCACCAATGTCATCTGGTTCATCGGTGTCATCAGCCTCGTGCTCGCCATCTTCAATCTCTTGCCCATCTTCCCGCTCGACGGCGGCCATATCCTGTTCGCGGTGCTCGAGAAGATAAAGGGTGCTCCCATCAGCACCAAGGTGTATGAGCGGGCAGGCATGGTTGGCTGGGCGCTCATCCTCATCGTGTTCGTGTTCGCTGTGCAGAACGACATCGGCAAGATTGTGGGCGGTGGCTTCACCTTCAAGTAGCGGGATAGACTCCCGCCCCGTGAGTAGCCCCCGTCGAGCAAGCGTGCAGTGCCATGTGGGCGACGTCGTCATTGGTGGCGACGCCCCGGTGGTTGTGCAGTCGATGACGAACACCGATACGAAGGACGCTGCGGGTACGGCGCTGCAGGTGGCCGAACTGGCGCACGCCGGGTCGGAGATCGTGCGCATCACCGTAAACAACCGTGATGCGGCAGCGCAGGTGCCCGAGATCGTGGCGCGCCTTCGCGATGTACATGGCGTCGAGGTGCCCATCGTGGGCGACTTCCACTTCAACGGACACACGCTTCTCCAGGAGTTTCCAGAGACCGCACAGGCGCTGGCGAAGTTCCGGATCAACCCCGGGAACGTGGGGAGGGGGGCGCGGCACGACCGCAACTTCGCGACCATGATCGAGGCTGCGATTGCGCACGGCAAGCCCATTCGCATTGGGGTCAACGCCGGCTCGCTCGACCCGGAGCTGATGGATGCCCTGATGGAGCAGAACGCGGCCTTGCCCGCGCCGATGGCAGGCGGCGATGTGCTGCGGGACGCCATGGTGCGAAGCGCGCTGGACTCCGCTGCTGCTGCCGAGGAGATCGGGCTGCCGCATGACCGCATTGTGGTGTCGTGCAAGGTGAGCCGTCTGCCCGACATGGTGGCCGTGTACCGCGCACTCGCCGCGCAGTCGGACTACCCGCTGCATCTTGGGCTCACCGAGGCCGGTATGGGATCGAAGGGCATCATCGCCACCACCGCCGCGCTTTCGGTGTTGCTGGAGGCGGGGATCGGCGACACCATCCGCGCGAGCCTCACTCCCGAGCCCGGGGGCGACCGCACGCTTGAGGTGAGCGCCTGCCTTGACATCCTGCAGAGTCTTGGCCTTCGAAGCTTCCGCCCCGATGTCACGGCCTGCCCAGGCTGCGGGCGCACCACCTCCAGTGTGTTTCAGGAGCTTGCCCAGTCAATTCAGGGGCACTTGGACGCCCGGATGGATGTGTGGCGCGTGGACCGTCCCGGCGTGGAGAATCTTCACGTTGCGGTGATGGGGTGCATCGTGAACGGCCCGGGGGAGAGTCGCGCAGCCGACATCGGCATCAGTCTCCCGGGGACGGGCGAGGAGCCGCGCGCACCGGTGTACGTTGACGGCGAGAAGGTGACCACCCTCGAGGGGCCACACCTTGCCGAGGATTTCATCGCGATGGTCGAGCGATATGTGGATGAGCATTACGAGCCCGCGAAAGGGGCCTCTTGAGCACGGACGACACCTGGCGTATGCCTGCGGCCCCCCACGGGAACTCCTGGCGGCTTGAGGGGCGTTTCTGGCCCACGGTGCGCGACGACCCCGCCGATGCCGAGGCTGTCAGTCACAAGTTGTCGGTGCGCGCCGGGCTTGTGCGCCAGCTCGCGGCGGGCCTGTACACCCTGACACCCATCGGGCTTCGGGTGGTCGCGAAGGTCGAGGGGATCATCCGTGAGGAGATGGACCGCATCGGCGCACAGGAGATCCTCATGCCCGTGCTGCATCCGGCCGAGATCTGGGAGACCACCGGTCGCTACGGCCTCTCCGAGCAGTTCCGGCTTGAGGATCGCGGTGGCCGGAAGATGGTGCTCGGGATGACCCACGAGGAGATCGTCACCTGGCACGCGGCTCGTGAGATGCGCTCCTACCGTGACCTGCCGCAGTCGTGGTACCAGATCCAGACGAAGCTGCGCGATGAGCCGCGCCCCAAGAGCGGCATGCTGCGGGTTCGCGAGTTCACGATGAAGGACTCCTACTCGTTTGATGCCGACTCCGAGGGGCTGGAGCGCTCATACGCCGCTCACTCCGAGGCCTACGCCCGCATCTTCGATCGCTGCGGCATCACCTGGTACAGGGTGGAGAGCGACGTCGGGATGATGGGTGGGAGCGGGGCCCATGAGTACATGGCGCCAAGCCCAGCCGGCGAAGACGTGGTTGCGCGCACCGCGTCGGGCTCGTACGCGGCCAATGTCGAACTCGCGGTCTCGGTCGCCGCCGACCCGGACTTCGGCGACACGCCAGCAGCACCCGAGGAGTTCGCGACCCCCGGTATCGGAAGCATCGAGGAGCTCGCCGCGTTCACCACGCTGCCCGCCGCACGCCTCGCGAAGAGCGTGGTGCTGGTGAGCGACGACGGCCCGGTGCTGGCCATCGTGCGCGGCGAGCACCATGTACACGAGAAGAAGATCGCGCATCTCATCGGCAACCATCGCGCCGCGCGTCCCGAGGAGATCAGGGAGTGGTTTGGGGCGGATCCCGGATCCCTCGGCCCGATCGGTGTCCGCGACGATGTGCGCATCATCGCCGACTCCAGTCTTCATGTCGGCCACTACGTGACCGGAGCGAACCGTGACGGCTTCCACCTTCGCGGTGTGGTGCTCGGCCGGGACTTTCAGGCGGAGACCGCTGACATCCGCAGCGTGCTGGATGGCGAGCAGTCGGTGAACGGCGACGGCCCCGTTGAGCTGGTGCCGGTGATTGAGATCGGCAACATCTTCAAGCTCGGTACCAAGTACTCCGAGCCCCTCGGTGCCACTTACCTCGATGAGCACGGCAAGGAGCAGGTGATCGTGATGGGCTCGTATGGGATCGGGCCCGCGCGCGTGGCAATGGCGGCCATTGAGCAGGGCCATGACGACGGCGGCATCATCTGGCCAATCGGCATCGCCCCGTTCGATGTGCACATCGTGCTGATCGGCGATGCAGAGAGCGAGCAGTCCGAATATGCGGTGGGCCTCTGGGCCGAACTGTCGGATCTTGGACTCGACGTGCTGCTGGATGATCGCGCGGGGATGTCGCCGGGCCAGAAGTTTGTTGAGGCCGATCTCCTCGGCTGCCCCATTCGGATCACGGTGGGGAAGAGGACACTTCCCGACGGTCCGCTTGAGGTGCAACTGCGCGCCGGGCAGCAGAAGACCGAAGTAGGCCTGGGCGGTGCAGCCGACGCAATTCGCGCTCTCTGGCAGGACCTCCAGAGCACCTGAGGCCGGCGACCCCCATGCTATTGTCGGCCTCGCTTCGGGGCGTGGCGCAGTCTGGTAGCGCACCCGGCTGGGGGCCGGGCGGTCGGAGGTTCAAATCCTCTCGCCCCGATTTTTCGGAGCAGAAGTGAGTGTGATGGGTAGGCGGCTGCGTTGGCTTCCAAACGCGATCACCATCGCTCGCCTGGCGGGGCTGCCGGTACTGCTGGTAATGGTCCTGCAGGCAGACGGCCCCACGTACGTGCCGGCCGCGATCCTGTTCGCGATTCTGGCCTTCTCCGACCTCCTTGACGGCTTCCTGGCCCGGGCACTGCATGCCCAGACGAACTTCGGCCGCATCGCCGACCCATTGGCCGACCGCCTGCTCATGGCGGTGGGCCTGATCGGTGTGATGGCGATGGGCCGCTTCGACTGGCCCGGTCCCACGATCATCCTCGTGCGCGACATCGGCGCCATGGTGGCTTTTGTGCTGTTGGCACGCGTCGGGGTGGTGATGCGCATCGATCTCGCCGGAAAGGTGAGCTCCGCTCTCAACATGGTGACCGTGGCTGTCGCCCTCGGATTTGCCGGCCAGTGGATCGACTGGGTCTTTGCCGTGGCGGTCGTGGTGTCCATCCTTACCGCTGTGAACTACGTGCGCATCGCCATCCACCGCCTGCGTTCGCCAACGCTGACGTAGGGCAGGCCTCAACCGCGGCTTGAGGGTTAGGCCGGGCGGGACTACCATGGACGACCCTCGACCCGGAGCGGAAATGTCGATCGTCGTCTTCACCGCGCCCAGGCGCAATTCATCGAAGCCCCCGCCATCAGCGGTGCGGGCGTGATCTGCGCGGCGTGTGGTGCGATCCGCCCCGATGGCGACCGCTTCTGTGGCGTCTGCGGCGCGACGATGCCCGACATCCAGGCCGGTACGCAGGCAACCGGCCCAATCGAGACCCTCACCGATCCAGGACTCACCCCGCCTAGTGCGACGCCACGTCTCGGTCCCGCGCTCGCCATCATGCTCCGGGGTGGGCGTACCGGGGAGTTCTTCCCCCTTGTGGGGCCCCGCACCACCATCGGGCGATCTCCTGAGTGCGACATCTTCCTCGACGACATCACCGTTTCGCGCGCGCACGCCGAGGTGCATGAGCGTCCCGCGGGGTTTGTACTGGTCGACAACGGCAGTACCAATGGCACGTACGTGAACCGACGCCTCATCGATACCGAGGAACTCCTTGCCGACGGCGACGAGGTGCAGGTCGGCAAGTTCCGGCTGGTATTCGTGGCGTGAGGAGCGCCGGCGTCCAGACAGAGCTCCTCGGAACCGAGGACGACACTCTTGCCGCTGGCAGCACTATCGGCGCGGTGTGCGAACTGCTGAAGCCCGAGTTCCCGGACATCTCGATCTCCAAGTTGCGGTACCTCGAGGATCAGGAACTGGTGATGCCCCGGCGCACCAATGGGGGATACCGGCTGTACGGCCCGCGCGATGTGGAGCGCCTGCGCACGATCCTCACCCTTCAGCGAGATGAGTTCCTCCCGCTCAAGGTCATCCGCGAAGAGCTGGATGCGACGCGCACCGGTGCCGTGGGGGTGGCGAATCAGGCCCGCCGGATCAAGCGCGAGAATCTCGGGGCGCCCGACCCCGGGGGTTTCTCGGGGATTGAGGACGTGCTTGCTGCCACGGGCGCCGATCGTCAACTCGTGCGTGCACTGGAGCAATACGGATTGGTGAGCGGGGATGACCGGTTTGACGACAACGACCGGGAGATCATCAAGACCGCCGTCGAGCTGCGTGCCTATGGTCTCGAACCGAGACATCTGCGCACGCTCAAGGTGGCGGCGGAGCGCGAGGCGGGACTCCTTGAGCAGGTGTTGGCCACGGGGCTCAAGTCATCGAATCCAGAGCGGCGCCAGGAGGCCCTCGAGTCGCTCGAGTCATTGGCCGCCCTCGCCTCGCATGTGCGACATCTCATTCTCGTCCAGGAACTTCGGGGGGTCGTGAGCTCCCTGTCCCCATCGCCTCAGGAGAGTGCGTGACCTACAACATCGACGGTGCGATCCGACGCATCCCGCACCACCCGAAGCCGGGCATCCTGTTCTACGACCTGATGCCGCTGTTTGAGGATCCGGCGGGGCTTAACGCCTGCGTGGCGTCCATCGCGGACTGGGCCAGGCCCCGCGACATCGATGTGGTGCTGGGTGCCGAGGCGCGCGGATTCATCCTGGGTGGCGCCATCGCCCGCGAGATCAATGCCGGGTTCGCCTGTGCCCGCAAGCCCGGAAAGCTGCCGTACGAGACCATCTCGCGCGAGTACGACCTGGAGTACGGCACCGACGTGCTCGAGATCCATCGGGACGCCATTCGTCCGGGGCAGCGGGTGCTGGTGCACGACGACCTGCTCGCCACCGGCGGAACCGCCGCCGCCAAGTGTGCGCTGGTGGAGGAGCTGGGTGGGGTGGTGGCCGGGTTGGCATTTGTGGTGGAACTCACGTTCCTCCCGGGCCGCGCACGGCTCGGGACCTACGACGTCATGTCGCTGGTGCAGTACGCCTCCGAGGACGTCTCCAGCGACTAGTTACTGTGGCGCGTAGGTGCGCTCCAGATGCCGGACGAATGGCTCGGCGGAGAGGTCGCTTCCAGTGGCCTGCCGCATGAGGTCCGGAGTGCTCATCGTGCGCCCATGGCAGTGGATGGTCTCGCGCAGGAAGTCGAGAAATGGCGCCATGCCCTGAGCGCGGATGACCTCATCAATCGGTCCCACAGCCCGCTCTGCCGCGTCGGCCAGTTGCGCGGCGTACAGATTGCCGAGCGTGTAGGTGGGGAAGTAGCCGATAATGCCCGCCGCCCAGTGAATGTCCTGCATGGCACCCTCCGCCGGGGAGGCGGGGGAGATTCCCAGAAGGTCGTGAAGACCTTCGTCAAAGGCTCCGGGCAGGTCCGTGACATCGAGGTCGCCGAGGATCATCGCCCGCTCAAGGCGCGCGCGCAGGACGATATGCAGGTCGTACGTGACCTCGTCGCTCTCCACGCGCCGCGTGGAGCGCTCCACGCGGTTGAGCGCCCGGATGTAGTCGTCCGGCCCGAGACCCGCTGACGACAGGGGGAACCGCTCCGAAAGCATCGGTGCGACGACCTCCCAGAACGCACGCGACCGCCCGATGTGGTTCTCCCAGAAGCGGGACTGCGATTCGTGCGCGCCGAGCGACGGGGCATCGCCGGCGAGGGTCCGGCGCCAGACCTCGGGGATTCCCTGGTCGTACAGGGCATGGCCACCCTCGTGCATGACGGCCATGATTGACGACAGCGGATCGGCGACATCGACGCGGGTGGAGAGCCGTGTGTCGCCTGCCCCCAGGCCCATGGTCACCGGATGCGCAGTGCGGCCCACAAGGCCCCGGGATTGGTCGAAGCCGATCTCGTCGGCGAGTGCCGACGCAAGGGCCATCTGGCGATCGCCATCCCACTCGCGCTCGGGAAGTGCGGGTCCGCCTGCGCCCGCGAGGCGTTCAACAAGCGGGGCCACGCGGGCAGCAAGATCATCAAGCACCGGCTGTAGGTCGGCGTAGGTGGTCCCGGGCTCGTACAGGTCGATGAGCGCGTCATACGGATCGCCTCCGTTTGCCAGACAGGTCGCCTGCTCGCGCGTCAGGGCAACCAGCGGCCTGATGCCCTCGACAAAGGCCGACACATCGCCGCGCTCCCGGGCGTCGGTCCAGATCGCCACCGACCGCGACGACACCTCCGTGAGTTCGCGAACCAGGGCCTCGGGAACCCGCTCGGCGCGGGAGCGCTCCCGTTGCCCCTCGTGCGCTGACGCGGCACGAACCGGGTCACCCGACTCCCGCAGCTGCTCAAGGGCGTCGCCCACTGATGGGTCGAGGAGTGCACGGTGGTGCAGCCCCGCCAGCGTGGACAACTGTGCGCCTCGCGCCTCGGCGGCCCCGGACGGCATGATCGTCTCGCGGTCCCACTCGAGCACCGCCGACGCGCCCTGCAGGTCGGCAAGCGTGCCCATCCACTCGCATGCGGTGGCCCATGACGCGGTCTCGTTCATGCGGCCACGGTACCGGGGGCGGGTATGCTCAGCCGCGTGAACGGGCGCCCTGCACTGCTGATCCGATGGGAAGACCTTGCGATCGGCATTCAGGTCGCCGCCGCGTTTGTCGTCTCGTTCGTCGTGCTCGCACTGATCCACATGTCCTTGCTCAACCAGCCATTGGGTCGGAGCCTCTGGTACGGCCTGTTCTGGGGGGTGCTTGCGACGGTGGTCATCGTGGCGGGCACGCGTACCGAGCGGGCACGAAGGCTGCGCGAGCAGGACCCACGAGCAGGTGGCTGAGGGACCTCCACGCCCGCAAGCCGGTCAGTCGATCGGCGGTTGGCTCATATCCGGCACAAAGCGTCCGATCGTTGTTCGGTGCCGCACCACAACGGGATAGATGCGGTACGCGCGTGTGCGTATGAAGACATTGCCGCCGCGCAGGCGCGACAGGATGACGCGAAATGCGTCGGTTGCCGAGTACAGCTCGCGGCCCCGGAGGGCATGGACCGATGAGTACCGGTCGTCACCGGGGAGCGACGAGAGCACGGCCTCTGCGGCCGGATGGCCGAAGGGGAGGAGGCGCACGCCGGGCGGGCGTGCCGCCCGGCGTGCCACATGCGCAAACGCACGGCAGAACCGGCAGTTGCCGTCGTAGATCACGACCAGGGGCCGTGCGGCGGTGATCAGGCTGAGCGCCGCCCGAAGATCGGCGTGACGTCGCGGTCGTCGCGGTAGCCGGCGTAGTCGTCATGCGACGTGTCCGCCTGCGATCCGGGAGCACCTGAGACGTTCACACCGTGGGGCGCCACAAGCACGATGCCGTGGGCGACATCGGTGACCGAACCATCGAGCGCGGATGCGAGGCCACCAACGAAGTCGCGCAGCCGCTCTTCGAGGTCGCGATCGGTGGTGCGTACGTCCATGAAGACCGAGGCGCCCGACTTGATGCGGTCGCCGATCTCCTGGGCGTCGTTGAAGCTCAGCGGAGTGAGCATGTGTACCCGCACGGGGGCGGGGAGAGCGTGGACGGGCATGTGTCCTCCGGGTCGTGGTGTCCGGGGACGGATTCGACGCGAAGGGGGAGGCTCCTACCCCGCGGGGGCAGGCGGGTGCACAAGAAGCACGGCACAGGGTGCGTTGTACGTCATGTGCTGGGCGAAGCTTCCAAGCAGGATCCGCTCCGCGCGGCCGCGATGGCGCACTGCCACCAGCAGGTCCACGCCATTCTCCTTTGCCCAGTCGGAGATGGCGCTGGCCGGGTGTCCCTCGAGGAGCACGCCGTCGGCGCCGGGGGCCAGGGCGAGAGTGTTCTTCATCCACGTGCGCACGGTGTCGAGATTCTCGAGCCCGGCATCGGTTGAGAATCCGGCGTAGGCGAGCCCGGGCTCTGTCACGTGTATCAGGGTCAGCTTGCCCGGCCCGAGCGAGTGCATTCGGATCGATGCAGCCAGAGCGGCGTCACCAGCCGCCGACCCATCGAGGCAGCAGGCGATGTGGGTATATGCGTCAGCCATGCCCTGAGGCTATGTCATCGGCGGCGCAGGCGCCGCGGGCACGGATGAGGCCACCATCACTGCGACTGCGTCAACGTCATCGACACCCCGCACCTGCAGACCGAAGGCGCGGTCCCCGGCCTCCCACACAACGAATGACATACCGCGCCCGCGGCCGCGGAGGACGCCGGTGGCGATCCCGAGATCCACGGCCCGCCCCCGGGCATCGGGGAGTTCGGGGACCGCCAGCGGGCCAGGGCACTGCCGTAAGAGCACACGGGAGTCTCCGTCCCCGGTCCATGACAGGGCGATTGCGGGCGGGGCAAAGGGGTACGCGGCCTCGGGCTCCACGCGCACGGTTGTCTGCGAGAAGCCGTCGGGAAGCCATGTGGGCAGACACGCCGCGTACCCCGCCTCGAGTTCTGCAATCGCCAGGTCGGCCACCGTGTCACCGGCCCCGAAGCCCGCGGCCATCCCGTGACCTGATCCCAGATGCCCCTCGAGCCGCCCGGCCACGAGACGCAGCTCGGTGAACCCCGTGTGGTCGAGGCGCCCGATGGGCTCGCCTTCGGAACTCAGCACCTCAAGCGCCACCACTGCGATGCCCATGGGGATCCGGGCGGCGAGCAGCCCACTGTCCGCCACCGCCACGGTGATCGGATCCGGGTCGGCCACCAGAAGCCGGGCGGCCGTGATGCCCTTCGACACACGGCCGAGAATGACCCGATCCGACACGCCGTTCTCTGCGACCTCCACGATTGCCGCGATGGCTGGGCGAACGGCGCTGGGAACGCCGGGAGGGCATGCGACGCGTGCCAGCACCTCTCCGGTGTCACGTACCCATGCGGCGCGCACGCGTGCCGGCTCACCCACCACCGACACCGCAATGGTGACCGGATGGTCGGCGTCTGGCGGCACCATGAGGAGCACCGGATGCCCCAGGGCCGCCTCCAATTCGGGGCGTGAGATGGCCACTTCGTCCTCACCATAGACGCGGGTACGGGGTAGGGTCCCCGGCCATGAGCGAATCCATCACCCTCCATCTCGGAAACCCCGACATCATCCTCATGCGCCGGCCCGAATCACCGGCGCTGGTACATGGGCAGATCGCACCGGACGCGCACGCGATGCTCGCCGCGCTCTGGGAAGCCGAGGACCGCCCAAAGGGCACCGCGAGCATCGAGAGGGGAGAGGAGGGGCTTGTTGCCGTGGCCACCATCACCTCGCCCATCGAGATCGACCTGCGTGTCGTACTGGATCTGCCCCCCGATAAGGCCGCTGGGCTCGAACGGCGTCCGTCGGCAATGGTGATGATCTATCCGGATGAGGACTCACGGATGGCAGGCCTGAACGACTTCCGCAGCGGGGGTGCTCGGGGCGACTGGTTGCGTCTGGGCATCGTCCTTCCTCAGGCGACCACCGACCCCCTGCGCGCGCCGCTTCCCTAAAGGCGGGACCCGGGAATTCGCTTTCCCGGCCGATTCGTGCAGAATCGCGGCATGACTGCACTCCGCCTGATGATCGATGGAGTCCTCCTGCCGGAGGGCGAAGCCCCTGTTATCCCGCTTGACGATGGATTCGTCCGCGGTGATGGCGTTTTCGAGGGGATGCGCCTGTACGACCACGTGCCGCGCACGCTCGACGCGCATCTCGACCGGATGGAGCGCTCTGCGGCCGGTGTGAGTATTCCATTCGACCGTGCTCAGATGCGGGCGGAGATCACGGCGATCTCCGACGCCGCGACCCATGGCGACTCTGCCCTGCGGTCGATGTTGAGCAGGGGCGGGCTGCGTGTTCACCGCGAGGAGCCGCTTATTCCCGAGGCGCCTGACGGCTGGGTCATCCACCCCGTGGACCATCGGGTAACGCCGCTCCTGATCGGCGCGAAGACCCTGAGCTACGCGGCCAACATGCAGGCGGCGCGCCTGGCGACCGCCGCGGGGGCGAATACCGCTCTGTTCGTGGAAGCCGACTCGCGCACAGTGCTCGAGTGCCCGGTAGCGAGCCTCGTGTGGTTTGAGGGAAACGACGTATGTGCCCCGCCGCTCTCGGCCGGGGTGCTCGACTCGATCACCCGGCGTCTGCTCGCAGAGGTGACCGATCTGCACATCCGTACGCGCACGCTTGACGAGTTGGGAGCCGCCGATGGCGCACTGGTGATCTCGACTGTGGTTGAGAGCAGGACCGTGCGCGAGGTGCAGGGCGTGTGCACATACGACCTCGGCAACACCCGCGTTGCCGAGATTGCGGCGGCGCTCCACGAGGCATCGCGCAGCGGTGACCCGGATCGCGCCCGGACTGTGCCGGTGTGACCGATCCCCGGTGACTGGTCCGTTCGACCTGCAAGGATGCGCCCATGATTACGCTAATTGTCGTCCTCGCAATTGTCGTTGTGCTCGTTCTCTGGGCGGTATTTCTCTACAACCGCCTGGTGCGCCTGCGCGTTGAGGTGCAGCAGGGATGGTCGAACATCGACGTGCAGTTGCGTCGGCGATACGACCTCATCCCGAACCTCATTGAGACCGTGAAGGGCTACGCCGCGCACGAGCGCGGCGTGTTTCAGGCCGTTACCGAGGCCCGCACCGGTGCGATGTCGGCCCATGGTCCCGCTGCCACCGGAATGGCGAACAACGCCCTGGCCAGCGCGCTCGGGGGATTGTTTGCGGTGGCCGAGAACTACCCGGACCTGAAGGCGTCAAACAACTTCCTGCAGTTGCAGACCGAACTTGCGAACGTTGAAGAGATGCTGGCGGCATCGCGTCGGTACTACAACTCGACCGTCGCCAGCTACAACGCCACGCAGAAGACGGTGCCCACCGTATTCGTCGCGAAGATGGGCGACTTCGCGCCCGCTGAGTTCTTCGAAGAGGAGAATGAGGCCGCACGCACCGCACCGCGGGTCTCGTTCGACCAGTAGGTGACCCTCCAGCAGCAAATCCGGTCGAATCGCTGGCGCACGCTCCTGCTGTTCATTCTCTTCGCTGTGCTCATTGCGATTGTGCTCGCGGCGGCGTCACTTGCCGTCGACCTTCCCGTGCTCATTCTCATTGGTGCAGGAATGGTCGTGTACGGAATCGTCACCTGGTTCGCGGCAGGCAGCCTGGTTGCGACTCTGGCGGGTGCCACCCCGGTAACGCGGGAGGAGTACCCGGAACTGTGGCAAGCGGTTGAGGCGGCCGCAGTGGGGGCCGGGCTCGCAGTGACGCCGCGCGTGTACGTGATCCAGGACCCTGCGCCGAACGCATTCGCATCGGGGCGGGATCCAAAACACTCATACGTGGCGGCAACAACCGGCCTCCTCGAGATAATGCCCCAGCGCGAACTCCGTGCCGTTATGGCACACGAGATCGCCCACGTCCGAAACCGCGACATCCGCACCATGGCGCTCGCCGCTGTGCTGGTGGGGGTGCTGCTCATCCTCTCCGACGTGCTTCTTCGCGTGCTGGTGTTTGGCGGGGGTCGTGATAACTCGAACCCGCTTGCGCTCATCGGAACCGTGGTTGCGCTCATCTTGGCGCCGATCGGCGCCGTGATGATGCAGATGGCGCTCTCACGCCGCCGCGAGTACCAGGCAGACGCCTCGGCAGCTGAGATCACGGGCGATCCGGAGGGAATGGCGCGCGCACTGGGGATCCTCGACACCGACACACGCCAGGTGCACCACGTGGCCCGGGCAACGGCGCATCTGTACATCGAGTCGCCGTTGGTGAAGGGCAAGGGTGTGTTCGGGACGCTCGGTGGCATGTTTCAGACGCACCCGCCGATGGAGGCACGCATCGCGGCGCTTGAAGAGGCCGGTGGGTTCATGCTCGACCGTGAATCCCTCGCAGCCGACATGCCAGCCGGCGTGGTCACCACGGTGCAAGAACTGTCCTGATGCGGGGGGGCAGGGCCATGCACGCCCTGTGGTGCGGGCACAATCCCCTACGTGCATAACAATGATTTCCGCCGGGGCGGGAGTCGGGCGCCAGCGGATCAATAGCAGCACGCGCTGGACCCACGGCCCCCGCACCGGCACAGTGTGTACATGGCCGATGAGGGGTTTCATACCGTCCGGGATCGCGCCCGGCCGGAACTGGTGTGGTTTCTGCGCCACAAGACCGTGCTCGAGCGCTGGCCTGTGCTTCCGGAACCTTGGGCCGTGGCCCTTGAGGCGCGCCGGCGCGCCGAGGTCGATCCGCCCGGGCGTGACATCAGCTTCCTGCACGGCGCCGGGCGCTAGCCCCGTCAGCCGCCGCCGCGTCTGGCCTCGTCGAAACGACGCCGGTCACGCTTCGTCGGTCGTGCACCGAGGCCCGCGCCAGGCGGCGGCGGGGCCATCTTGCGCATCAGGCGGTCGCGCTCGCGCAGCTCCACGCTCTCGGGTGTCTCGACGTACAGCCCCTGGGCCACCGTGGCCGACCCGCGCTTGTCGGCCAGATCGCGCACCACAACGGTGAGCGGTGAGTGCCCGGATCGTGTGATCTCGATGACATCGTCAATTCGCACATCCCGGGCCGGCTTGACGCGCTGGCCACCCACGTGCACGCGTCCACCTGCCACGGCCTCGGTCGCAAGCCCACGGGTCTTGTAGAAACGTGCGGCCCACAGCCACTTGTCAATGCGAACTTTGCCTGCATCCGGTGCCATGCGCACATCATTCCATGCGAGGCCCCCAATGATGCCTCCGGCTCTGTCACAATCGCGCCATGGTTATGAGCGCACTCTCCTGCCTGTGGGACGACCCGGATCATTGCCCGCAGGTTCGCGTGGACGGGGTCACCGGTCGCCGGTACTGCCGCCTGTGCGGTCCGGAGCCGCTCCCCACGGCCTCGACGCCCGATGCTTCGGAGCCTGCCGAGGCCCCGCCCGCCGCTCCGAAGACGTCCGCCTAGCACCCGAAGGGTGGTTTTGGCGGTTCATCGGCCGAAGGCCCGCTGAGAGCGGTTTTTTCGTCGTCACAGCACCTTGACAGTACCTTGACAACAGGGTTCAATGACACGTGAAGCATCGTTCCCCGCTCGGCACCACTTAAGGCGCCTGCGGCACGCTCACCCACTTCGAGGGAGCCGAAATGTACCGGTACTCGCGCGCCATCTACCGTGATTTGCAGCCACTTCTTCTTGAGGGGCAGCTTCGGCCTGAGCTCGGGCAGCGACTGCTTCTCGCAGCATGCGAGCGCACGGTTGAGCGCCTCGCGCGGGATTATCGGCGATTTGCGCGCCCGGGCGCGAGTCTCTTCGCGGACGTCCGTTCGCTGTTCCCCGTCAGCCGTCAGCTTCTCGCGTACGACATCATTGAGGCCCATATGGCCGCGGCCCTGGAGTATCTCGACCAGGAGATCGCAGACCGTGGCAGCGCCGATCTGCTGCGGTGCCGGGCCACGAACCGCAAGGGCAAGGCATGCCAGCGCGTGCCGGTGACCGGGTCCGACTTCTGCCCGTCCCACAGGTTCCTCGAGAAGTTGCAGACGCAGCGAAGCGACGCATTCGCCGCGTAATCGCTCGCAGCGGGTGTCGCCGCTGACCATTCGGGCTCAGTTTGAGGCCGAAACCGACCCTTCCGGCCGGTTTGTCAGACAGGCCTCGGCGTTCCGGGGCTGGGTGGCGCCTGGAACGCCTCACCCGCCTGAATTGGGCAGGTACCACCTCTACGTGTCGTATGCGTGCCCGTGGGCCCACCGCGTCATCATCGCCCGTGCGCTCAAAGGTCTGGGTGACGTCGTTGCGATGACCGTTGTGGATCCGATACGCGACGAGCGTGGATGGGCATTCACGCACGAGCCGGATCCAGTAAACCGCTGGGCGTTTCTTTCCGAGGGATATCGGGCAACCGATTCCGACTGGTCCGGGCGGGTGACCGTGCCCGTACTTTGGGATACGCGGGCGAGCTGCATCGTTAATAACGAGTCGGAAGACATTTTGCGCATGTTCGACTCCGGGTTCGGCCCCCTCGCATCTGGTTCCCCAGTGCTGCGGCCTGCAGACCTCCAGGCAGAGATCGACGCAGTGAACGCCGTGGTGTATCCCCTCATCAACAACGGCGTGTACCGAGCCGGGTTCGCGACGTCGCAGGCTGCGTACGACGACGCTGCGTCCGATGTGTCGCGCGGCCTCACTGAGGTCGAGACGATTCTGGAACGCTCCCGCTGGCTGGCTGGCAACCGGTTCACCGAGGCGGATATCCGACTCTTCACCACGTTGGTGCGGTTCGATCCCGTGTACCACACGCACTTCAAGTGCAACGAGCGGCTGATTGCCGACTCCCCCACCCTGTGTGGCTTCGTGCGTGATGTCGCCCAGATCCCCGGCGTGATGGACACGATCTCGATGGATCACATCAAGCGCCACTACTACCTGACGCACGGCGCGATCAATCCGGCGGGAATCATCCCGGTCTCCGATGGCCCAGACCTGACCCCGCCTCACGGCCGCGCCCATCTGGGCCCCGAGGCGCTGGCCGGTGGCCACACCGCCTAGCTTGCCCGCGGCCTCGTCAGGGCGGTGAGGAGTCGCTCGGCGCGGGCCGACTGTTCATCCCACCAGGCAGCACGCTCGGGGACGTCGTCGGTGTGCTGGGCAGAAGCCTCGATCACCCGACGGGCGGCCTCACGGATGGGCCCCTGCAGATCCGCCGACGGCCACCGCACGCCCGGCTCGCCCGGTGCGCCGAGATCCTCTGCGGCATCGCCCAGGCAGGCAAGCCCGATGGCGTCTTCGAGCGCCGACGTGCGGGCGAGCCGGCTCGTGGCGCACCAGAGCGCAAGCGACACCACCGCTCGGGCATCCTCGAGCAGAGTCGGGTTGAGATCCAGAAGGGGCCGGTCGTCGTCCACGCGCACAATTTAGGCGTCATAACCGGGAAACCGTTGGGAGTGCGGTCGGGTGCGCCGCTGGTAGGTTCGCGCGATGAGTGACATCGCAATTCGCGCCGATGGCATCAGCAAGCGCTTCGGCAAGACGATTGCCCTGGAGAAGATCGACCTCGAGATCCCCCGCGGAATCGTGTTCGGCCTTCTCGGACCCAACGGGTCCGGCAAGAGCACGACCGTTCGCATCCTGGCCACATTGCTCCAGCCAGACGAAGGCAGCGCGTCTGTCGATGGCATCGACGTGGTGCGCCACCCGGCACAGGTGCGTGAGCGCATTGGTCTCGCAGGGCAGTACGCCGCCGTTGACGAGTACCTGACCGGCCGCGAGAACCTGGTGATGTTCGGCCGTCTGTCGGGCATGCCGAAGGGTGATGCCCGCGCGCGCGCCGGGGAGTTGCTCGACGAGTTCGATCTGGCCGAGGCCGCCGACCGCATCTCAAAGACGTACTCGGGAGGCATGCGCCGGCGGCTCGACCTCGCGTCCAGCCTTATGGCCCGCCCGCCCATCTTGTTTCTCGACGAGCCCACGACGGGACTCGACCCGCGAGGTCGCCTGTCGCTGTGGACAATCATTCAGCGCCTTGTGACCGACGGCACCACGGTGCTTCTCACCACCCAATATCTGGAAGAGGCCGACCGGCTCGCCCAGCGGATCGCCGTCATCGACCAGGGCCGCGTGATCGCCGACGGGTCGCCGGCCGAACTGAAGGCACGAGTGGGCGACGAAAGCGTGGAGGTCGCCGTCGTGCGCCCGGCCGACCTCCCGGCGGCCACGCGCATTCTTGCCGCGGCGGCGTCGGATGAGCCCATCGTGGACGTGGAGCGTGGCCGGGTGATTGCGGGCGTGTCCGATGGCGCCGCTGCGCTCGCGCGGGTATCGGCGGCCATTGCCGAGGCGGGCATCGCAACCGAGGACCTTGGTCTGCGCCGGCCGACGCTTGATGAGGTGTTCCTCTCCCTCACCGGACACGTCGCCGAGCGCAGCGATGGCGAGGAGGCTGAATGACCTCCCCAACGCGTGCGCTCAAGGACTCCGGCGTGGTGATCTGGCGTCAACTCATCCAGTTGCCGCGCATCCCCGAGGTGCTCATCTTCGCCCTCATCCAGCCGGTCATGTTCGTGCTGCTGTTCCGGTACGTGTTTGGGGGCGCCATCCAGACCCCGGGCGAGAGTTACGTCAACTACCTCATGCCGGGGATCTTCGCGCAGACCGTGGCGTTTGGCGCAGTGGCGAGCGGCATTGGCCTGGCCGAGGACCTCCGCCGCGGAATCATCGACCGATTCCGCTCGCTGCCCATGGCCCGCTCTGCAGTGCTGGTGGGCCGCACGGTGTCGGACCTCGTGCGGAACGCCGCCGTGGTGGCGGTGATGATGGGCGTCGGCCTGCTGGTGGGCTTTCGCCCATCGGGATCCGTGGGGGCCATGATCGTGGCCTTTGGCCTCCTGTTTCTCACCTCGTTCGCCTTCTCGTGGATCGGCGTGGTCATCGCCCTCTCAATGAAGACGGTCGAGGCAGTTCAGTCAGCGGGCTTCATCTGGCTCTTCCCACTCACCTTCGCAAGTTCTGCATTCGTGCCCACCGACAGCATGCCGTCGTGGCTTCAGGGCTTCGCGGTAAACCAGCCATTCACAGTGGTGGTGAATGCCGTGCGTGCGCTATTTCTCGCGCAGCCGGTCGGCAACCTCGTGTGGCTCTCGCTCATCTGGATGGTGGGAATCAGCGCCGTGATGATTCCACTGGCAACGCGCCAGTACCGCAGACGTACCGGCTAGGGCCCCTTGCGCTTCACCAACGACTCGAGATGATCGAGGCGTTCGCGTAGATCGTGGATGACATCGTGGATCGGTCCAGGCGGATACTCCGCCGGCTCGGGGGCCACGGTGATCTCCGCGGTGGGACCGCCCTTTGTGGTGCCGCCGCCTGTTCCGGTGAAGGTCGAGGCGGCCCATGCGGTGTAGATGCCGATGACGGCCACGCCGGAGAAAATCATCACTGTCGCGGTGATCTGACCACCCGTGGTCACCGGGTACAGGTCGCCGTAGCCCACGGTGGAGATGGTGACAACGCCCCACCACAGTGCCTGCCCACCCGTCTGGATGTTCGCCCCCGGCGCGCCTGATTCGAAGTGAAGCACCATCAGCCCGCCGAACTCCAGGATGATGAGGATGAGCGAGAAGACGAGGAACAGGGTGCCGCGTGCGCGGTTGGCGATGAACCAGCGCATGACATTGCGGGTGCCGAAATGCCGGAAGGCGGCCGTGACGCGGATGAGCCGGAAGAGCCTGAAAATGCCCGCGAGGGGAAGGCTGCCCAGCAGATCGAGCCAGCCGCCACGGTGATTGAGGTAGCGCATGCGATTGGGCCGCGAGGAATGCAGCCGCATCGCGAAGTCGCTCAGCAGGATGACCGTGAGCAGAGGGGTCATCATGAGGACGAGCCCCTTGATGTCCGGACCCGGAAGCTTGGGGATCACCAAAATGACCCAGTTGAAGAGCGACAGCACCGTCGCAACGATGATGAAGAGGTCGTAACCGGGGTTCTGAAGATCGGCTGGGAGCACGAGCTTCGAGATACTGGGCTTGGGAACCACGGTGCCGATTTCGCCCGCGCCGGGCGTTTTCCTTGTGCTCAGCCCCTCAGAAGCGGTGACGCCAGGAGCGTGGTGCTGATCGCCTCCCCCACTTCGCGTGCCACACGGGCGTCACGCTCGGGGTCGGCAGAGGGGGGGTCGTCCTGCAGCCAGGCAGACGCAGGAGCGTCGCAACCGGCCGCGGTCGCGGTGGCCAGCCAGTCGCCCGGCATTTTCGCCGGGACAGGTACGCCTGCCATCTCGGCCATCAACATGGCCCACGCGCGAGGCGGTGCATTGCATGGGTCGTACCCCCCGCCGGCGAGCGCCGCCCATCGACCCTCGCAGCATTCATCGGCCACCTCGCGCAGCTGACGCCACAGCTCCGGGTAGAGCGGCATGGTGGTGAGCAGGTGCGAAAGCGGGTCGGCGTGATGGTGATCCACGCCGTTCTGCGTGACGATGGCGTCGGGACGAAATGTCCGCACTGCGGGAAGCACCACCTCGGCCATCACCCGCCGGTAGGCATCGTCACCCGAATCTGGCGGCAGGGCGACATTGATTGCCGACCCGATGGCGTCGGGTCCCCCCACTTCGAACGCAAATCCTGTGCCCGGGAACAGGAACTTGCCGCTCTCGTGCACCGACACCGTGAGCACCTGGGGGTCGTTCCAGAACATCCCCTGCGTCCCATCCCCGTGATGGGTATCGAGATCCACGTAGGCCACGCGCTCTACCCCACACGCCTTGAGCGCATGGATGGCCACTGCGGTGTCGTTGTAGAGCCCGAACCCGCCGGCTTTGTTGGCCAGACCGTGGTGGGCACCGCCCGCTGGGCTGATGGCGCGGAGGGTGTGCCCCTCCGCTACTGCCCTGCCGGCGTCCCACGCCACCTGCGCTGTGCGGGCCGAGTCGTGGTGCATGAGTGGGTACGGATGGATATCGCCCGTGAGGCCCCACTGGCGGGCCTCAGGTGAGGCCGCCAGCTGCGGCGTGCGGCTGTAGGTGCGCATTGCGCGTACGAATGCCGGGGCGAACATGGTGCCGAGTTGCTCGTCATCCATCGGGCCGGGCGCGCCAATCACCTCGACACCGGGCGCATCGAGAATTCCAGCGGATCGGGCAAGCGCCACCGCCAACTGATGCCGCCGCCGATCCGTGGGGTGGTCGGCATAGGCCATTCCCAGATCGTCATCGTGGATTACGAGAAGTGAGGTGGAGCCCATGCGGCAATGTTGCCTGATACGCGACGCACTCCGGTGTTCGAGCGGATCCGTGGCGTAGAGTCGATGCGAGAACGAGACGTATGGAGGCAGCCGAGATGGCTCCAGATCAGGCTCTGCACGCGGTGATCATCGAACACCTGAGGGCATCCGGGGAACCGGTGCGCGAGGCGTACCTCTACGAACGCATGGGCGGCGAGTCCGCCGGTTCACCCGAGCACTTCGTGGATGCCCTGCTCAGGCTCGAGGTTGAGGGGCATGTCCACCTCGACTCCGCCCGTGACGACTCCATGCACGACCCCGCCCCCTTCCAGCCACGCTATTGGCGCATCGTCGGTTGATGGGCGCCCGAGGAGACAACACATGGCACTGATTGATGAGACCCCGATTGACCCCACCGGTGATTCCTGGATCGCCGAGCACGTGAAGCTTTATGTTGAGTCGGGTGGCAAAGAGGGGCATTACTGGCAGCCGGGCGTACCCACGCTGCTGCTCACGACCCGCGGCAATAAGTCCGGCACTGCCCGCCGCACCGCGCTGATCTATGGCCGCGACGGCGATGACTACGTGGTGATGGCGTCATATGCCGGTGCACCCAAGCACCCCGACTGGTACCTCAATCTGGTTGCCGACCCCGAGGTCGTGATCCAGATGGGTGAGGACATCATGACCGGCACCGCACGCACCGTTGCCGACGAGGACCGCGACCGGGTCTGGAAGATCATGACCGCGATCTGGCCCGACTACGACGAGTACTCGACGAAGACCAGCCGCAAGATCCCGCTGGTGGCCATCTCGGCCAAGTAGCACCCGGCTCCGCCCCGGTTCCCTTTTAGGCGGGAATCGGGGCGTCGAGCCTGATCACGTACATGTTTGGCCAAAACTTGCCGGTGACCACTGGCAAGTGTGTGAGCGGATCGACGGCAATGCCACACATCACGGCGTCGGGATCCGAGATGCCCGGGTTGAGTTGCGAGAGATCGATCCAGGCACGCACATGTCCGTCGGCCGGGTCGATGAGCGCGATGCGGCTGGTGAGCCACACGTTGGACCACAGCACTCCGTCAATCATCTCAAGCTCGTTCAGGCGTCCAATGGCCGTATCGCCGTCGTGCACCGAGATGGTGCGCTGAATCGTGAGGCTGCCTGGGCTGAGCCACCGCACAGTGGGCGAGCCGTCGCTGGCGATGAGGGATGTCCCATCGGTGGTCAGGCCCCATCCTTCGTATGGATAAGGCTTCGTAACCTTCTTCCGCAGGCTCGCCGGCGCAAAGACATTGATGACCCGATTGCGCCACGTCAGTTGCCAGGCCGACCCCTTCAGCACGGTGAGGCCCTCGCCAAATATCCGCGCCGAGCTGTGCGTGATGCGAAGCACCCGCCCAGTCGCCGGGTCAACCCGGCGCACCGATGAGCGCCCTTCAAGCCCGGTGCTCTCGAGCAGTACACGCCCATGCGCCACCAGGCCTTCGGTGAATGCCCGCTGGTCGTGCGGTCGGCTCGCAATCTGCGACCACGGGATCTCCGGGGCGCTGGCCACGGCGTATGACGCCATGGCGGCGGAAAGCAGGATTCCAGTGACGATCGATCGGTGCACGGCACGAGTCTAGGGCCTTGACACTGTGCCCTGATTGGCCCAGGTTCCGGGCGTAAGGACTTCGAAGGGGCCCAGTGAAGTGGGCCCGGATGCGCCAGGCAGGATTCGAACCTGCGACCTCCGGTTTCGTAGACCGGCGCTCTATCCGACTGAGCTACTGGCGCGCGCTGCTGCGGTGGGCACGGTACCAGAGGATCGCATCACCCCCGACTCCCCGCCGCCGCTGTGAGCCGCTACTCGGTTGCCTCGCCGAGCAGATCGGGCGTGGGAGTCGCAAGCACCCGCACGATGCGCGATCCATCCATCTCAAGCACCGTGAAGTTCATGCCCGGCACGCTCGTGGAGTCCCCCTCCTCCGGCACCCGCCCCAGCGCATGAAATACGACTCCACCGATGCTGTTGATGTCCTCGTCGTCGAACTCGGTACCGAAGCGCTCGTTGAAATCCTCAATCCCGTACGAGCCGATAACCGTGATGCGCCCGCCCGGACCCACCACAACGTCGTCAGATGGAAGATCGAACTCGTCATCGATCTCCCCCATGATCTCCTCCACGAGGTCCTCAAGCGTCACCACGCCCGCGGTTGACCCGTACTCGTCAACAACGATGGCCAGATGGCTCTGGGTACGTCGGAAGTCGAGCAGCAGGGCGTCGAGGTTCTTGGTCTCGGGCACCTTCTGCACCGGACGCACGAGATCGCGGATCCAGGCGTCGTGTGAGCCGGCCCGCGTGGCCTCGAAGAGCTGGCGGATATGCACCACTCCGTGAACGTCATCGATGTCGTCACCGAACACCGGATACCGCGTGTACGGGTGCGACTCAGCGATGCCCGCGGCCTCGGACACCGTTGCAGTGAGTGGGAGCCCAACGACGTCCGGGCGCGGCACCATCACCTGACGGGCCTCAGTGTCGGCGAAGTCGAATACGCGGGAGAGCATCTCCGTCTCGTCAGCCTCGAGCACACCCTCCTCGTATGACGCCGCGAGGATCATCTTTAATTCCTGCTCTGAGTGGCCACGCCCCAACCGAATGTCGCTCCGCATACCGAATAGGCGCAGCGTGAGCGCGGACAGGCGCTCGAGGAGCCATACGAATGGGCGGACCACCGCAGTGAATGCCTGCACGGGGCCCACCACGGCCATCGCGATGCGCTCGGTGCGTGCCAGCGCCAGCGCCTTGGGCACGATCTCCCCCAGCACCACCGTGACGGAGATGATGACGAGGAAGCCGAGCACGATGCTGATGATCGTGACGATGCTGGCGCTCAGCACCGAACCCAAAGGCGACAGGACGTCTTCCACCACTCTCCGCACGGCGGGCTCGCCCACCGCACCTGTGGCCAGCGCGCTGAATGTGATGGCCACCTGGATTGACGAGATGAACATCGTCGGGTTCTGCTGGATGGCCAGCACCCGCTGTGCACGCTTGTTGCCCTCGTCCGCCAACTCGCGCATGCGCGTGGGCCGCGACGCCACGAAGGCGTATTCGGCGGCAACGAAGAAGGCCGTCCATGCGATGAGGACAGCCAGCAGTAGGAGTTCGAGCCCGG
>CANJMX010000002.1 GCA_947475125.1 Actinomycetota bacterium | reverse complement strand
CGCCACCATCTGTGCCCCGGTTGCCACCACCGGCGAGGAGTTCGGTTTGCTGACGGTGGCCATCCCGGAGATGCCGGCTTTGGGCGACCTCAGCGCTCACGGCCGCCTCGATCTTCTCGCCAAGGGCATTTACTCGCTTGCGGGTGCGCTCGCGCAGGTGGCCTTACGTGAGGAGTTGACTTCACAGGCACTCATCGACCCCCTCACGGGCCTCTCGAACCGCAGGGGCCTCACGCAGGCCTTCCGCCGAACCGCCGAGCAGGCCGACCAGGCCGGGCTCGGAGACCACCCATTCGGTCTGCTGCTGATCGACATCGATCACTTCAAGGAGGTGAACGATGCCGTGGGGCACCTCGGCGGCGATTTGGCGATCATCAGCGTCGGCCAGGCGATTTCCGGCGCGGTGCGGAGCGATGAACTGGTTGCTCGGTTCGGGGGCGACGAGTTCGCGGTCATCCTCTCGGTGTGCGACCCCGCGATCCTGATTTCCACCACCGATCGTCTGCTGGACGCGGTTCGGTCCATTCCCACCGACGGCCCTGACGCGATTACCTGTTCAATTGGTGCGCTGTGTGTGGGGCAGGGGGGCGCGTCCACATGGCCCGCCGCGTATGCCGCTGCTGATGCCGCCCTGTACGAGGCGAAGGCCGGCGGCCGGGCGCGCACGGTTATTGCCAACCCGATCGGGCTCAGTGAGTAGTCATGAGCCACTGCGCCTGCCGCGGGGGCGAAGCATGACGGTGCGCTGAGCCCCGACGAGGACCCACCCCCGGGGCCCCCGGGGGCACCCATGCACCCGGGGGCGACCCCTCTTCGCCACCAGCGGGCCACCACCGTGCGCTGGACGATTGACCGCGCACCCGAGGTCAAAGCCGCCCCGGGTCATGGCGGGGTCTAGACCGCGACGGCGGCGTGCACGGGGTGCCCGAGGAAAAACCCCTGCGCGAAATCGATGCCGCAGCGGCGCACGGCTTGCAGCTGATTCTCGCTCTCGATTCCTTCGGCAACTGACTCGAGGCCCAGACCCGACACGAGCCCGGAAAGCCCGCGAATGACCACCTCCGCTTTGTCCGGCTCGCCTCCGTCGAGGTCTGCAATGAGCGACTTGTCGAACTTGACGCGTGTCACGGGCAACCGCAAGAGTTGCGAGATCGACGTGATACCGGCGCCGAAATCATCGATGGCGATTCGCACGCCCGAATTGGATAGGGCGACCAGTGCCTCGACGCCCTCGTCGTTCCCTTCGAAGGATGCTCGCTCATTTACCTCGAGAACCAACTGGGATGGCTCGATGTGGTGCTTGGAGAGCGCAGCTCCCACCATGAGATCAACGCCCTCGTTGAACGATGCGAGCGAGATGTTGATTGCAACCTCATGCCCCCGCAGCGCCCCCCGCGCCATGTCGGAGAGGGCGAAGTCGAGCACAAAGCGGTCGAAGTCGAGGATGAGCCCTGACTCCCAGATCAGGGGGATGAAGTCGTCTGGGGGAATCGCTCCGAGCATCGGGTGAGTCCATCTGGCCAAGGCCTCGGCCCCGATGACCTCCCCGGTGGCGAGGCCAGTGAGGGGCTGGTAGTGCAGAACAATCTCACCGTTCACCAGCGCGTCGGGGAGATCGCCACGCAGGAGAGTTGCGTGCTCGCGGCTCATGTTCTGGCGGCCCCCGGTGAGCACGATGAGCCCGTACTCACCGCCACCGGCATGGCTGAGGGCCTGATCTGCGGCGTCGATCAGATCAGATGCCCCGACGCCGCTTGCTTCGAGGGCCACCGCGGATCCGCACCGAGTTCGCACGGTGATCTTCATCTCGTGGCTCACATACACGGGGCGGCGAAGGGCGCGCAGGAGGGCGTCGATGACCTCACGGGTCTGCCGGGTATTGAACCCTGGCAAAAGCAATAGGAATCCCCCGAACACACGCCCCACTCTTGCTGTGGAGGGTGCCGCACCAATGACGCGCGCGGCGATGGCGGAGATGGCCCCCTCTGCCATGGCACGGCCGGTCGGGTCGGCATCATCCACGAGCAGCACGATGGCGCTCGAGGGAGTGGACAGGTATCCCTCTGCCTCAACGTCACGGATGAGGCCGGCACTGGTCAGGAGGCCGCACTGCGGGTCGCGCAGAAGAACCGGGTCGGCACCCCCGGTGCGTACCCGGCGGCTACTCACCGGGATGTCACGCGAAGTGTGATGTTGACGCTGCGAGTCGAGGATTGCGCTGGTCTGGCTCGCGAGCCGGGTGAGTGCGGACATCTGGTGCTCGTCCAACTGGCGCGGTACGACATCGATCACGCAGAGGGAGCCAACGGCATTGCCACGGGACGTCACAAGAGGAAAGCCTGCATAGAAGACGATATGAGGTGGACCGGTCACCAGCGGATTATCGGCAAAGCGCGGGTCGTCGCGGGCGTCGTGAACGACGAACGGATCGTGGCCGGCGGCGATGGCATGCGAGCAGAATGAGATGCTGCGCGGGGTCTGGTCCACGTGAATGCCACGCCGCGCAAGGAAGTACTGGTCGGTGTCATCGACGATTGAGCTGAGCGAGATGGGTGTGCCCGCGACCATCCTTGCCATGTCCACGATGGCATCAAGGTCGCCGTTGAACTCTCCTCCGACCGCCGCGAGGTCGTGCAGGTCTTCGAGGCGCGTACCCTCGTTGCGGGGCAGCGGCGCTGGCATGCCCCCCGGTGTAGGAGGAGGGTCAGCTGCTGGCACCGCCAAACGGGTGGGGTTAACCCCACCCGTTTGGCGGTGCCAGGAAGCACATCCAGATGGTCTAGTGGCGTCCGAAAGGAACGCGAAAGCGTCCATTCCCTACAGGGAGTACGTCATGGATGCACCAGCCGACCACGCGCATGTGAATGAGGCATTGGCCGTGGTGGCAGCGAAGGTCTGGACCACCCTTGGATCGGGCGATGTGAGCAGCGCCGACACATGGGATCAGGCGCTCGCATGGGTGGTTCTGGGCCAACGGCTTACGGGCGATGACGGCCTTGAACTCGCGGACCATCTGCGCGAGATCGTGCCTGAGTGGCGCCCGCTTCCGTGATCTGCATCGAATGCAAGTACGCCCCCCTCCGTATCGGTCGGGGTCTGAAGTTTGAACTTGGCGGCCCTGGAGGGGCTGTTGGTGGGACATCCAACCATTGGGCTATTGGGGATTTGGGGAGACGGCAATGAAACGCGTATCTGACTCAGACGAACAACCAACCCACACGACCGGCGATCTGAACGGGGCGCGCCTAAAGGCGCCGAGGGGGGTCATCAGACTCGCCATTGCCGATGAGCAGCCTCTCTTCGTCGATGGGGCGACCAAAGCGTTTGAGGGAGAGGACGACATCGAGGTGGTCATTCTCGCCCTCACAGGAGGGGAGTTGGTCAGCCGAATCGCCAGCGAGCCCCTGGTGGATGCGGTGCTCATTGATCCGTGGATGCGCTGCGGCGATGGCCTGGAGTCAGTTGCCCTGCTGCATGCCGAGTATCCCGACCTCTCAATCGTCGCCCTGTCCGGGCTTGCCGACCCGGGGCACGTGAATCAGGCGATGGAGAGCGGCGTGGTCTCCTACGTAAGTAAGGGCACCCTTGCAAGAGACCTCCCGGCCATCATTCGGCACGTGGTCTCCGGAGGGGTGATCCTGCCTGCGATGGGTGGTGCCGTCCAGCTTTCCACAGACCTGACAGCACGCGAGCTCGAAGTGCTCAAGATGGCATCGGAGGGTCTCTCGAACGGTGAGATCGCCTCGGCGCTCTACATCACTGAGCAGACCGTCAAGTTCCACTTGGGCAACATCTATCGCAAGCTCGGTGTGACGAATCGCACCGAAGCAGCGTTTCAGGGCATGCGCCGGGGGCTCATCGCCTGATGGCGACTGTCGATGCCCCTCGCGACGTCGCACTCACGGTCTCGGCGGCCGCCCGACTCATCGGGGTGAGCGTGTCGTCACTCCGAGCCTGGGCAGCTGCGGGCCAGGTGCCATTCTGTCGCACGCCGGGTGGCCACCGCCGCTTCCTGCGCTCGGATCTGCAGTCTTGGTTGGCCGAACGCGGGGGTGCGCTGCCAGCCGACCACTCACAGCGGCCCCACGGGCTGCGAGCGGGTCGCGTGGCCAGCAGTGAGGCGTCCGCAGCCGTGGCGCGCGATCATCGCGATCAGGTTGTCGCGGGTGCCGAGCGCCTGCTGGAGATGTCCCCGCTCGCGTCGCGCCGTGCAAGCGACGCCCGTCGGGCACGCCTCGAGCGTGCCCTCGACGATCTGGCCCACGCGCTCGAGTCGGGAGACCTTGGATCGGGTATGCGCGACGCCGAATGGCTGGCCTACCGTCACGGTGCCGGTGGCTGGATCACCAATCAGCCACTTGGCGAGTTGCTCGCGCTGACCAGGTCGCTTGAGCGCACGGTCGCCGTGGCGATTGGATCGCAGGCCGCGGTTGAGTCCGTGCGCCGTGCAAATGACCGACTGCTTGCCTCGGCTGCCGCCGGGTATGCAGAAGGTGGCCGCGCACGGGAAGAGGTCCTTGATGCCGCCTGAGGGATCGTGGCTCACCATCTCGGAGGCCGCTGATGCTCTTGGCGTGAGTGTGTCCACTCTGCGCGCATGGGCGTCGGATGGTCGCGTCCCGCACGTCACTACCAATGGGGGCCACCGTCGGTTCAACCGACAGGTACTCCGCACATGGGTGGCCGCGGGACCCATGCCGACACCTGCACCGGAACGCGCGCCTCGATTCGTCGGTCAACCGGATGCGGGTGAAGCACTCGCATCCCGTGCTGCCCGGAGCGCTGAACTTACGGAGGCGTTTCTGGCCGAGGCGGGCACGGGTATTCGGCCGAGGGGCTCGGCGGATGATCGCCAGAGGGCCGCAGCGGACTGGGTGCGGGTAATTGCCGAGGGGCTGCGCACCGGCAACTTGCGCGTGGCTCGCGACCGGGCGTTGGCACACGGGCACGCGCTCGACAGGGCCGGTGTTGGACCAGATGCGGCACTCGCCGGAATGGTCGCAGTGGAGCGCGCAGTGGACTGTGCCCTGAGTGAGGCCCCCAGTTCGCTTTCACCGGATGCGCGGGACTATGTGGTCGCAGTGATGGAGTGGCTCACCCGGTGCTCAATGGATGCCTGGGCGAGGCGCGAGGCGGCGTGACGATGGTCGCCACAGCACCCCGATCGGGTGTGTTCCATCCCAGCCCTGAGGACGGTATTCGCGCTGCAAAGGGGCACAATGCCGCCGAATACGCCATATCACCCGGCCTCGACCGCGGTTTATGTCTATGAATACCGCATGCGTTAGCGCAGATGGGGGTTCGCGCTAACGCTCGAGGCGGGTGTGGGTGGTGGTTGCATCCGGATGTTTATTCATCCGGGCTTGTGCCCAGGTCTGGGGGGGCCGGGTACAAGAGCATCCACCACCCCCCGCCTCATCTGACGAGGTCGTGAGTCAGGGACGGTCCGTTCGTCTGCCGGCACGCATCTTCCGCGCGGCACTGGCCTGCGGCACCGATACGACGAACGACGCTTCACCGTGATGATGCGGCAGATCCGCCCTACGATCGAGCGATGATCACCGTGACCGGCCCCTCATACCTTGACGTGCTCATGCGCGTGCCCCATCTGGCTGCCGAGGGCGAGAAGGTGCGCGGGCATGTGGTGCGCGAGAGCCCGGGTGGCGGAGCCATGAACACCGCCGCATGGCTGGCTGCCGAGGGCGCCGAGGTGCGTCTGGTCACGCCCCGCGCCGATGACAGCGAGGGGCTCATGCTGCTGGAGGCCTGCAATAGCGTGGGACTGTTTGTGCACTGGGTGCCCTGCGAGCGCACCGCCCGCGCACTGGTGCTGGTTCCCGGAGGTGGGGAGCGCACGATCTACACGGGCCACAGCAATCCGCCCGCCGACGCCGAGATCGTCGATGCTGTGGGTGACGAGCCGGGTATCACCTGGTCATCGTGGCGCGACGCCGACCTGCGTGCGGCCGCCGCCGCCGGTGCCACGTTGCGCGCCACCGACACCCGCGCCATCGCCGACGACGCTGCTGCGGGGCACCGGTGGGACCTGTACATCGGGTCGGCCACCGAGAATCCCGGAGGGGCGGGCGACGACATGCTTGAGGCCACTGGTGCGCGCTGGTGTGTGCTCACCGAAGGCGCGCACGGCGGCCGGGCATGGGACGCCGACCACGGCTGGCGTCGCTACGACTCCGTACCGGTGCCCGGGTTGGTGGATACCTGCGGGGCGGGTGATTCATTCAACGCCGGGGTGCTCATGGGTATCGCCGCGGGCGATGACATCCTCGATGCCTGTGCCCGGGGCGCCGAGGTGGCCGCACAGTGCCTCATGCAGGTGGGGTCATTCCCCATGCCACGTTCGTAGGCGGCCGCCGGGGGCCTAACCGGCCCTGAAGCCGTTGGCCAGCGAGATGCCGGTAAGTGGTGGAACCGATGCGATGGTGGCGAGCAGTCGGCTCTCGGGGGCTGTACGCGTGTTGGCGATGGCACCCGACGGCTCGGCAAGCCCGCGGATGAACGCGAGCCCCACGCCCGCACTCACCCCGGCGGCCACTTGTGCGCGCGCGACCAGGGCGGTGCTGTCGGTGCTTGGTGCCCCGCCGCTGAAGACGGTCCAGCCAGCCCCCGCCCGCTGAGATTCGAGCCATGTGAGTGCATCCCGGATCGCCGGGTCAGATGCCGGCACGCGCGCAGCGCGCAGCGCCACCACGGCCATGCTGGTGCTGTCCACGTCGGGCGGATCGGAGGGCGTGAGTGAGAATGACCAACCGGCATCAGAGCGGGAGCCGGTAAGCACGGCGACAGCGGCAGGAGGGATGGGGCGTCCCGCAACGCGGAGCGCCACCATCGACAGGCATTGGTCGAAGGCACTGAGCCCGTAGCGACCCCCCGCGTTGCTGCGCTCGAGTTGCCTCAGGTAGTCGCGCCCGCCGAGTGCACCCGATGTGCCCGCCGCCCGCTGGGCGATGACGATCTTCGCTGTGGCACCCGGTGTGGTGGCGTATGCCCGGGCCCTCTGCGCGAGGGTGGCCAGGGCACCTTGCAGCGAGGTTGGAGATGCCCCGGCCATGCGTCGAGTGGCGATGATGTCGGCCTGCTGCCCGGCGGGCATCGTGGACACCGCCTGATGCATGAGCCATGTGGTGGCCTTCTCGGCGACCCGGTGATTGGCAGGAGCAGCGCTGAGCGCGCCCGGAGCGGTGACGATGATTGCCAGGGCCGCGGTCGCCCCTGCGATGATGGGGCGACGCATCAGTTGCGCTCCCGTGCCAGGCAATAGCGCCATGCTGGTGCCGGCGACATGATGAGCACCATGGAGTACCCAAAGCGCTGCGCGACCTTCGCGCGGATATCGAGACCGCACGCGGCGAAGCGCTCTGTGGCCCCCGTGGCCGTGCGTGCCGAGGCACCCGCTGCGGTGCGCGACCCCGCGCGCATGCTCACCAGTACCTCGCCCGACGCCAGCGGTGCGACGGTGGTCAAACGCCCCAGCCATGCCGCCTGCCAGCGCGTGCCCTGTGGTGGGGCCACCGTCTGATCGCCCTGATCGCTGCGGTGGTTGAGCTGCCATGCCATCGACGATGCGAGTTTGCCGGCCACCGTACGGCGGTCAGCCGTTGACAGCGACCCGTCCCCGACGTTTCGCGGCGAGATGGTGACGGGGCTGCGGCCCCGGACCGGCACGGGCAGATCGATGTCGAACACCCGGCCGCCCACGGCGGCTGATGCGCGCAGTGGTCCGATGGAGGCGATGTCGGTGTTGGGCGCGACATCCGCAAGGGTGCGCACCATCGTCTCGCCGCCGCACTGCTCGGGGTTCCCTGCCTCAAACCCACAGGCACGCGCCTCATCGCGCACCGCATTGGTGCCGCGTACCACCACATCGCCCCACCCGGGCTCAGTGATGAGTGTGGCGGTGCCATCGGTGCCGGTGGTGGCCTGCTGGGTTCCGTAGGTCACCGTTGCCCCAGCGGTAACCGAGCGCACCGCTGCGTCGTCGTATCTGGCCACCTGAATGGTGAACGGCGTGCCCACCTGCTGGGGGGCTGGCGGGCCGTCCACGGCGAGCTCGTCCTCGAGCCCGGTGCCGAAGGTCCACAGCACTTCATCGCCTTCGTGCACCGTGACGTCGTCGGTGCCAACTTGCGCGGCCGCATGGTTCACCTTCAGCTTCCACCACACCGAGTAGTCCGGCGGCATGGCGTCAGCACCGATTCGGGTGATGAACGTGCTCTGCACCTGCCCGAGCGGAAACAGGTCGAAGCCCACTGGAAGGCTGGCGTCACGCACCGCGCGCACCAGTAGCGACGTGGCGCTCTGGTTGGACACCGTATTGCTGACGCCGGTAAACGAATCGACGAGCGTTGCCGACCCGGCCACCGGGATGTTGGCCGCACGTTCGCTCAGCAGGGTTGACCCTGCGCCCTCAACCCGGATGGTGGCGCTGGCGGCAAGGCCGGTTGCGGGAATGGCCAGGAATGCTGCGCAGGCAATAGCCCACGCACTGCGGTGGAAATACGTCACTGATCCCTCGTTCCTCGGAGGTGTCTGTCAAGTGACGGAGCGGCGGCTGGTCTCCTGGCTCTCCGGTCAAGTGCGAGGAGCACGCCTTCCCGGAGGTCACCCCCCAGTGGCTGGCCGAAGCCCATGCCCTCACTCCCGGATCACAGTGGCGGGACCGCGCCGGATTCTCACCGGCTTCCCACTTGGCACCCCGAGGGGTGACCGACGTCCGTAGTGCGTGACGGACCCTAGGGAGTGGGCCGGATACGCGCCCCCGTGCCTGTCCCAGTGCCCCGGGCGCGGCCACGCCACGGGGGCACCTCGCCTGCGGCTCCCTACGGGTGGATCACGACCGACCGCCGCAGAACCGGCGGGAGGCTCGCGGTACTCAGCACGGATGGCGCAGATGGGCGAATTGAGAGGACCGCCCGAGTCGAACGCACGAGCGTTCCCGGGCAGCGGATTGTCACCGTCGCCCGGGCCCCGGGAAGGATGGTGCGACCCCCGGGAAGCACCCGGGTGAACACGCGGCGTCCCTGCCTGAAGGTGACCTTCGCCTGGCCCCGCCCGATCACCTCATTGACGTTGCCCCGATTCGTGAGGCCGATCTGCAGGGTGCGTGTGGCACCGTGGCCCCGCTCCCGCACTCGTGTGAGAACGAGATCACGGCGAAGGTCACCTGGCACGTTGATGAGCATGCCGATTCCGAGGCGCACATCCACCTGAACCGTGCCGCGGCCCGGGCGCACCGGGCTGCCGCTGAGAAGGATGAGCGCCTCGTGGTCTCCGGGCCGTGCCGTTGAGGGCGCAGTCGACTGCACGTCGAGCACGGCCGACTGGCCAGGTACGAGCGCAAGAGTTGACGGCGTGACGGTCACCCAGCGTGCGGCGGAGGCTGGGGGTGCCGTGCGTGGGTTCAGGATCACGGTGCCCCCTGGGGTCATGCCGTAGTCACCGACCGTCGCCCTGAGGTTTGCTGCCGCGCCACCGATATTCGTAACGGTGACCTGTCGGGCTTCGCCAGCGTGCATTTGCAGCGTGCTGGGATTGACAGACAGGCTGATGGTGCTGGCAAAGGCGAGCGTGGGCGATGCGGTCGCCACGACGATGCCCAGGAGCGCACGTTGGATGGGACGGATCATGTGGAATCTCCCTGTGATGGATCCACGCGGCCTATGGCAGCGTGGCAACGGTGTATGTGATCGTTGATGTGCGTGTGCCCTCAATCCCAAATGGAATGGGGCCAAGGCCTGTCGCGATGCCCCAGGCATCTCCGCCGGCCGGCGTGACGGAACCTGCTCGCTGACCAATGCCGATGGCGCTGTCTGCCAGCAGCGAGGTCGTGCCGACGGCGAGCGTGCGCGTGCCGCCAGTCGGGACGGTGGTGAGCGACAGCGACTGGGGGATGTCCCCGCCGCTGAAGGCCGACCGTGAAATAGAGAGCTGATATCCGGTGGGGGCGTTGCTGGCAACGGTCACCGTCTGGCTGATCGGTGCGATTGTGTTGCCGACGGCGGCACTTCCGAAGTCGAGCGATGCGGGCACCGTGATGGTTGTGCTGGTGGCAGTGGTGTTGAGGAATACCGTGGCCGAGTTCGCCGTCTTGTTGGTGACCACAAGATCGGAGCGGCCATCGCCATTCAGGTCGGCCTCCGCGATTGACGAGGGGGCCGTACCCGCGGAAAGGGTGGTGGCTGCAGCGAAGGTGCCATTGCCATTTCCCGGGAAGATGCCGACGCTCGCGCTCCCGCTGTAGGCCACCGCGAGATCGGGAATGCTGTCGCCATTGAGGTCGCCCACCGCGAGGGCATCGGGCGCACTCGCCGCTGACCCAGTGAGGGTGGGCTGGGCGGTGAGGGTCCCAGCAGCTGACCCAAGGAAGACCGACACCGTGCCAACTCCCTGGTTGGCCACCATCACATCGGCATACGTGTCGCCGTTCAGGTCGCCGACGCCGATGGCCATTGGGCTGGCACCCACGGGCTGGGAGGTGCTGGTGCCGAATGAGCCATCGCCGGCGCCAAGTCGATACGTGAGCGCATTTGATGCACCAGTTGCAAGAAGGTCGAGCCGTCCATCGTGATTGATGTCGGCCAGCGCCACTGCGGAGGGGCTGGTTCCCGTGGCCAGCGTGCCAGCGCAGCTGGAGCAGTTGAAGGTTGTGAAGCTTCCGGACGTGCCCCGCTGCCGGAGCACCGAGATGTTGGCATCGCCCCCATTCGCCACCACCAGATCGGTGAGCGCGTCGCCGTTCAGATCCCCCGATGCCAGCGCTGATGGCGAGTTGCCGACCGAGGTTGAACGCGATGTGGGGAATGCACCGGTGCCATCGCCGAAGAGGCTGGTGATCGTGTTGCTGCCGCGGTTGGCCACAATCAGGTCGCGGGCAACTCCTGTGTTGAAGTACCCGGTCACCATGGCCGACGGCCCGATTCCGGTGCCGGCGGTGCCGACGGTTGTTGAGAACGTGCCGGTGGCACTGCCCGCACGTGTGGCGACGCTACTGGCCGAGGTCCCGTTTCCTTCATCAGCGATCGCGATATCCGGGAACGCGTCAGCGGTGAACAGCGCAGCGACAATCGCGACCGGCCGCGTTCCGGCGGTAATTGGCGACTGCGCCGTGGGCGTGAACGTCGGCGCGAGCGGAATACCGGTTGCGATGTTCGTGAGCCCGGTGAGTGAAACCATCACGAGGACGGCCAAAGTGGGCCCTATCCGACTTCGGGATCTGGATAGGGCCCGCATGGCACCTAGGGGGTGGTGACGGCAGTGAAGGTCACCGTGGATGAGCGCAGCCCATCCTGGGTGAACGGCACTGGTCCGAGAACCAGCCCCAGGTTCCACGTGTCGCCAGCGCTGCCGGTCACGTGTCCGGCGTTCCCAGCGCCAAGCAACGAGCTGGCCGCGGTGAGGATCGCGACATCACTGGATGCGGGAGTAGTGCTGCCCGGTGCAACACCGACGCCACTCGGGTTGGCCACGGTGAGCGGGATGTCCACATTATCGGCGACCGAGCCACCACCGGCGTTGGTGAACGCGGTTCGGCCAACGCTCAACTGGTAGCCCTTGGCGGCGTTGCTTGTGACGGCGACAGGCGTGGCTGATGCCGGGCTCGTGCCGCCCACCGAGATGTTGCTGAATGAGATCGATGCCGGTGCCGTGAGCGACAGAATGCTGTTCACAGTGACGGTGGCCGTTGTACTGCCCGTGGCGGGCACCGCCATTGCGGGTACCGCTCCTACGGCCAAGGCAAGCACTGCAACCCCAGCGGCGGCACGTGGCCAACGTGCGCTGCCCTTTGTGGATCCCTTCATGGTGATTTCTCCTTATGGTCAAATGAATGGCCGCGACCGTGAGGAGCGACTCTCCCGCGCTCCACCGACACCCGTCGGTACTGGATGTTTCTGGGATAATTTCGTCCCCAAATCCAACTTCTTGGGCTGGTCCCACCAAACCAATTAATGGGACGGGGCACTACCTGAATGGAGGTGCCGCGCCCCGCAGAACTCGCCCCCTGGGAGCAGCATGAGTGCCGGTGCCGCCCCCTCCCCGCGTTCAGGAACCGGCGATACCCACTACCCGGTGCGATCGCGCCTCGCGAATGCGCCGTCTGGGATTCGAACCCAGGACCTTGGGATTAAAAGTCCATCTTGCGCTACGGGTGAGCACGGGTGAGAACGCATGTGGACGGGGCTTTCGTGGTGCGCCCCGTCCACATGCTGGTCTGGCTTACGGGCCTGTCTGTCCCACCTTCCGTCCCACCTATAGCCGGACGGCTTCAGTGCGCGAGGAATGAGGAGGGTGTGACCTAGCCTGTTTGCGGACTACCGTCCCCTATATGCGAATGCATTCGAGAACTCTCTTTGCGGCGGTTGCACTAGCAAGCGTTGGGTTTAGCGTGTACTCGTCGGCATGGGCAGCAACAGAATGGCCGATGGCGGGAGGTAATGCGGAAGGCCGTTTCGCCGCCGCCGCGTTCCCGGGCTTGAAACTGAAGGTCAGCTGGTCGAGCGGTACCGAGTTCATCGCTGACCCGTTCCAGTGTGTTGCTGCGAGCGGCGGGCGCATCTTCGCAATCGGCAAGACCACAACCTCCCTGCCGAACCAGCGGCTCTTCGCGTTCGACGGCTCGACCGGTTCGCTCCTCTGGCAGTCGGATGACATTCCGGCACGTACGAATTATCCAGACAACGGGCGCATGTGCCCTGCCGTCGACGGGTCCCGCGTGTTTGCAGGTGGGCGCGGAGTCATCCTTGCCTTCGACACCGCCACCGGCGCTGAGCTGTGGAGTCAGTCCGGTCTGCCGACGAATCCGTTGGATCCCCCGTTCTCCGTCGCTGCGCCCTTTACTGCTCGCGATGGCGCCGTCTATGCGGCGGGGTTCTACGACACAGCGACGCTCGATCAGGCAACCGGCACGGTGCTCCGCACTAATAGTGAGGGTTCGCAGAGCGCGCTTCGCGTTTCGCCATCGCAAGTCGTTGCACTGGCTGGCGGCGGAGTTACCAGCCGCGATTCGACGACGGGCTCAATTGCCTGGCGGCTCAGCGCTACCAGCGACGCGCGACTAGATCCGAGCCTTTGGTACTGGTATCCGGCGTTTGCCATGTTCGGCGACACGACCTACGTCGCCAAGGCGCGTTCGGTGGCGGGGCAACCGATCACGGTTCAGGCCATCGGCCCCGATGGGGGCGTCCTGTGGACGGCGACCGAAGGGGGCTATCGAACCCCTCGGAGCGTCACAGTCAGTGAGGGCGCTGTCTTCGTCGCCTATCCGTGCATGGACGGCTACTGCGGACTCTTTCCGAGTCGAGTTGTGGCTTACAACCGATCCACGGGCGCGAGCATCTGGTCCGCGACCGTGACATTCGAGAACCAGGAGCCACGCGATGGAGTGCCACTGGTGACAGTGCTTGCCTCGGTTGTCTGGGCAGGAGATAAGTTCCTTAACGCAGCCACCGGAGAGGATGTCGGCGCGCCCACCGGCTGGCCCAGCCCAGTCGGATACACCCAGGACAGTCGGCTCTTTGCCTTTGGCGAAGGCGAGGTCTTCGGCTTCGCCCGCAGCGACTCGACGATGCGCGTCGCACGTTGGGTGACCGATGACAGACCAGATGCCGGCACTCCCGGCGGCAGCACTCCCGGCGGCGACGGCTCAGGTGCCCCAAACACAGGTGCCCCAAACCCAGGTGCCCCAAACCCAGGTGCCCAGGAGTGCCGCGTGCCGCCAGCGGGCCCAGTGGGGGTGTCGATCAACGACGGAGCGCGGTTCACGGACTCAACGTCGGTCACCCTTTCCGCGGTGTGGCCCGCCTGCTCCCAAACCCTCCTGATATCGAATGATGGTGGCTTCCGGTCGGCCAGAAGTTCGGCGATCGCTGAGGGGGTTCCGTGGACTCTTGACAGTTCAGGCCCCGAGCGACTTCCGAAAACCGTGTATCTCCGATTCAACGGAGCCGGAGCGAACTACACGGACGACATCATCCTTGACGAAATCTCTCCCGTCATTACGTCGGTGACCGCGGCGACGGCGAGCGGTGCCAACGAGATGTCAACCGGGCGGCGGTATCGCTTCGTGGTGGCGGCCACGGACAAGGTCTCAGGGGTCGGGAAGGTGCAGATATCGGGATCGCGCAGGGGCGGCGGAACGGTAGCGCGGTACAAGCGGGTCACCTCCGCCAAACTGACCACCAAGCAAGCGTTCGTCCGTGTGCAGGATCGCGCGGGTAACTGGTCTTCATGGAAGAAGGTGGCCCTGCCCTGATCAAGCACCACGACCGAAGCTTATTGAGTCTGTCTCGGGCTAGGGCTGACTTCGAGGGAACGCGCATGAAAAGGGGCGACCTGACAGACCACCCCTCTCCATGCACCACGCGATTACGGGGTGGGACGTCCCACCCGATGCCTTAGGTCTAGAGGCCCACCGCCTTCCGCAGCGCTTCACCGTCTGGCATGTCTTCTGCGAGCGCGTGGATGTAGACCGACAGCGTGAACGTGGCTGTTGAGTGGCCCAGCAGTTTCGACACCACCGTGACCGGGTAGCCCGCTCGGAACCATGCGCTCGCAGCGCCGTGGCGCAGGGCGTGGAACCCGGCCCAGGGCGCTCCGACCGCTGCGGCAGCGGGTCGTAGCCACCGGTAGCAGGACGACGTGTCCACCGGCTTTCCCGACCGCGACCCGAATACCAAGTCCTCGTCACGGGAGTGGCGAGACGCAAGGCGTCGGGCGAGCAGGTCGCGCATCAGGTCGTCGGCCACCGGCACCGATCGACGCGAGCGCGCCGTCTTGGGCTTGCCGATCCTGCCCCCGACCACCGACTGTCTTACCCGCACCACGCCCTCCTGCCGGTCCACGTCGCACCAGCGAAGCCCCAGCGCTTCACTGATGCGGAGGCCTGTGCGGGCGATCGTGGCGACGAGTAGCCGCTGGGTGGCAGGTACGGCTTCGATCAGCGCCGCCATCTGCTCCGATGACAGCGCCTTGATGTCGGCCTCGTCATCTGTGGTTTCCGGTAGCAGCGTCATGTCCGACGGGAGCAGCGGAACGCCAGTCGCAGGGTTTGACTTGATCCTCCCCTCTCTGACCGCCTGCGACAGCATCGCTTTCAGCGGGACCATGTAGCGCCTGACCGTCGTGGGCGTGCGCCCCGTCGCGTACAGGTGGTCTACGTAGCCCTCGATGTGCTCGGGAGCCACTGCCGCCAATGGGCGTCTGCCGCTGCGCCCAGCGAGGAAGGTGGCCGCCACGTTGATCTGCGTGCGGTACCGCTCGCGGGAGGCGTCCCGCAGCCCGGTTGTCGTGCGCCCCCGGTACCGATCCGGCCACGCCTCGGCATATGCCTTGAACGTGATGTGCTCGGGGCGGCGGTGCGTGCGGCGTTCCACCTCGTTCTTCATGCGCGCCTTGAACGCGCACGCATCTTCGTAGGTGTCGAACCGCTCGTTGGCCCGCTTGCCATCAGCGTCGGTGTAGCGGGCCGACCAGTAGGGCTGGCCAACTGGTCCACGCTCGTACACGCCCGGCATTGGGGTCGGGCGGTAGTCGCGGTGATCGCCATTAGGCTTGTCACGCATCGGAAGTTTCCTTTCCGTTGCCACGGCCGGGGGGTGTTCGCGCACTCGCCCGGCCACTTATGTTCTTGGACCGTAGCGGAGACCTCAGCGGGATTGCGAGTCCCGTGTTCATCGCAGACACCCTGTACTGACTGGCCAGATGTGGGGCGTGGGGCATTGGTGGGACGCGGCGATCACCACTCACGGTTCTCCCCCCGAGTCACCAGCGCCTCGACCTCGGCTCTCAGGAGCAGTAGCCGTCGGCCGTCATGGCACCGAGTCAGCCTTCCTTGGGAGCAGAGGTCATCGATACGGCGACGGTTCGATCCCAGCCATTGCGCTGCCTGATCGGGTGTCATGTAAGGCGACAACACCGTCTGCTCGGCGCATTTATGTATCTCCTCGGCAGCCACCGCTGTCACCCACTGCTGGATCTCGTGAAGGATGCTTGGGGCGACGCAAGTCTTGAGAGATGCAGGTGGCGAGATACTCACGCGACACCACCCCGCGTCCAGTCCGTGGCGACGCTGAGTATGAACAAAGCGCGGAGCGACTCCCAAGCGACCCCGTCCTCCGTCCCCACCCCCTTATAGGGGTGGGGACGGAGGACGGGGTCGGGGTCGCGTGTCATGAGGACTACCAATGCCCCCCTGGCTGACTTGGTCCAACCACGTCCCGGCGTCATGGAATGACCACCTGCACTCGTTTCACGAAAGAGAGCATCTTGGCTCCCCGCGGGCCGGACTCTTGTAGGAAGTCACCGTTGCGGACCGCTTCTCTGACCTCTGTGCGGATCATTGCCGCCTTGCCTGTCACGCCATCAATCACGTCCTGCATGCAGCAGGGGCCGTTGCGTTCGACGAACTTCTGCGCATCCCACCCAAGCCGCCCTTCGATGTCGTCGCTGGAAGGCCGGCGGACCACTTCGTTCGGGTCGAACACATAGGGGGAGAACAGGATTACCCGTCCGTCCCGGACCCGACCATGGGACGCCCTCGTGTGCGGCTTGAATACACATGCGCCGATCAGGGTGCCGGGGCGTAAGGCCGAGCGCTCCTTTTGTTCTATGGCGAGGATTCGTTGCCAAACCTCCTCAGGGCAGATCGAGGGGCGTGGCGTATCCTGATATCGGATATTGATCTCAGCCTCCCCGGTTGTGTCTGATGCCTTGAGACGGAGACCGATGGGCGCACCGGTTTCTCGGCTGAGTACCTCCTCGGTGGCGACGATGACGCACACGATCGAGCCATCCGGAACGCTGCCGGTGTCGACTGCGTCACCGATAAGCCATGAGCGAATGGGCGAGCCACCGCTGTCGAAAGGGCGCAGGCGAGCTACGAACTCTGGAGTGAGGCTCGAAGCGTCGGGCGGGACCAGCGGCTGCCTGTCGGTCTCTGGTGATCTGGGGAGGAGAGAGAGCCGCTCCTGGTCAGGGCGGCTGTTCATCTGATTCGCGCTACTCATGAGGCCACCCCCATGACTGCAGCGGGGACTACTTGGGATTCGGGTAAATCGCCCCCGCTGTCATCGCTGCTGCCGGTGCTTGACCGCTTGGTGGTGCTTGCCGCATGGCGGACTGTTGTCGCGCTGCGTGACGCACGGCGGGTGATGCCCTGACGAATTGGTCCGATGCGGCGGACGCGTCGGCTTGGGGCCTGACTCGGAGTGCGTGACTCTGCTGCGCGCGCGGCCCAACAGAATGCTGCGGCATCCCCCGCATCGTGAGCCACCAGCGCTTGGTGGTCATTTGGTCGGCCCGAACCCGTTTGATTCGTGTCGCCCATTGCCCGGCGGTCGCGCTGCCATTCCAGAGCTCTGCCTGAGGCCTCCTTGAGGCCATAAGGCGACGCGTGTGGCGCGTTAACCGCACCGTCCCCGTCAATATTTCTGTCATACATCAATTGACTGCTTTCGTTCGCTCCGCCTGTAACGGAGCGGTCGGTTTTTAGGGGCGGACTGCCCCTCTTGCCATCCATTCGCACCTCGCTCGCTCGACTACTTCTGGGGCGAGCAAGGCACCAAGTGCAGTGCGAGTGCTCGGGATCGCGCCTGCCACGACCCAGCGATGCACTGTCACGCGACTCACGCCGATGGCTCGAGCCGCTTGGGTGGTCGTTAGGTATTTGGTCACGTCGCGAACCTTTGCTTGAGAAGCATGAACGTCTTAACAATGGTTGCATGATCCTCGGACGGCGCATGCCCGAGATTCGTTTACCCATGCGGGTTCCTGTATGCCGTGGCATACGGCAGGAGGACCCGTCGTGAGGGGCGGGTCAACCGCGTTTCGGCCACGCGCTAGCCGCCAGGCCCCTGCCTCCTGTCAGGCCTGCGGCCAGAGCAGCCGGTGCGCAGTCTCATCCCCGAAACGTGTTGTTTCGATGCCACAGGAAATAGGGGAGCCGGAGGGCATCGCGGTGCGGAAACGAGCGGCCAGCAAGTTGAGCAAGGCGCTTATCAAGGGCCGCGGAACCAGTCGACCCCGAAACTCGAATCGACCAGTTGTCGGCGACGGTGACGTAACCCTTTTCGAAGAGCGCGTCGCAACCGAACACGCACGCAGCCATAACGACATTCGGGATGTCAATCTTTTCGGCGTGACTGCAGGCGGCCCGCTTCTTGATGTGAGCCCCAACGAGGAAGGCACACGGGAACACCTCGCCGCAAAGGTCACACGTTGCAGTTGGACTCGGAAAGAGGTGGTTTCGTATGTACCGGCTTTCGGTCCGCTGCTGCGTGGTCCGCTCTCTGTCGAGCTCGTCGGGTATGCGCGTCGCTGCGGCCCGAAAGTCGCCCGGTGAGACTGGCGTGCCGTAAATCTCCACGTCGACGTCGAGCGCTGCGAACACCAAGTCGCTCTTTTCTTGACTCAGTACCCGGAAGTCCTGAATGACGGCGCGCTCGTTGTAGCCGACCCAGCGATTGAACTCCTCATAGGAGACGTCTAAGGGGCGGATGTCATCCAGCGCGTACATGTACTCCCAAGTTCGCCCCTCTGCGTCCTCGCCCCAGAGAATCCGGGCTAGTGGCTCATTGTGAAAAGTGGTTCTTACGGTGCCGCTGCCGAAGATGCGCTTGTTCGCCGCGAAGAGGACGAGATCCCCTGCACTGCACCGACCCCATAACTGCGGGTTTCTCCCTCCCGGGGTCACTCCCCACATTGGAGCAGTGCCCGTTGGGAAGAGCGCGTCAAGTGTCGACTTCTGGCTGCCGAGTGAAGAGGCGTAGTCGACGAGACTCACGGGGGTCTGGATGGTGTCCCGATAGTGTTCTCGGGCACCTTTGTTCCCGCTCGGTTGCAGGATGACGAGTGGCATCAGCCGCGGTCACCCGGCAGGTCGGAGTACTTGAGGGAGAGGCCCTTCGCGTGCGCCACGGGGTACTTCGTGGCGTTCACGCGCAGCTTCTCCTCGACGGCAGCGCCAAGATCGATACCAGTGATCTCTGCGAAGGCCAGGGTAAGAATCAGGACGTCGGCAATCTCGTGTCGTACCGCCTCGCTTCGGGACTCCAGCGTTGCTCGCTGGGCATCCCTGTCCTGCCAGAGGAACAGTTCCTGCAGTTCCCCTGCCTCAATTGCAATCGCGGCAGCGAGATCCTTAGGTGTATGGAACTGCGCCCAGTCGCGCTCGTCGCGGAAAGCGCGCACGCGTTCCTGCAGCGACCTCAGAGTGGGCCCGTCGGCTACCACGGTGTGCTGGCGCGCCAAGTAGACGTCCATGCGGTCGGCTGCAGCGTCAACAACGTCGGGAGCAAACAGGTGGTGATAAGGCGTGGACTCGTCCAGCACAAGTAGCTCAAGCGAGAGATCCAACCGTCCCGCCTGCTCGATGATGCCGAAACCCTGGGGAGCAGGCTTGCACACCATTTCTGAGACGCTCTCAACGATTCGGCTGGGAGTTGTCTCCTCGTGGTCCGTCTTAATCTTCCTCATGAAGCGGCGCGCCCAGTACGGACCGATTCGGCCGCTCGGCCATTCGTATGTGACCTCTGCGGCGGTGCGCTCGTAGAGGTCGACACAGTCGGCGAAGAGCGCCTGCTCCGGAGACCCTCCGCTGCCGTCGTGCGGTGTGCTTGTCATAGCGCGCACCTCAAGAACATGCTGGATGTGGGCGAATTCATGAATGACGCTACTGGAGTCCGAGTCGTACAACACGGTCTCTCGCCGCCGCCCAGCATTCAATGATCGGTGACGCTGCCTTTGGTCCTGCGCCCGAATCGCCCCTCTCCATGTCGGCCGCGGCGCTATCGATCAGGTGAAGGCAGCTGCGGACGCCCTCCACGAGGGCGCTCCGCTGCAGTTCAAATCGGTTGCCCTCTAGTTGAATGGCCGTGATTTGCTGGAGCGACGCGCGAATCACTGCAATACGGTCTCGTAGCACCGAAGCAGCAGCGGGGAGGCCGCGGTCGAACATTGCCGCGTTCGTTAGTTCGAAGTTTGTTCCATCTAGCTCTGAGAACACTTGGATGGTGAGGGCGCTGAACTCGGCCGCAGCCTTGCCGTCGGTTGCCCGTTGGTCCGAGACGGCCCGTTCCAACGCGGTGCCGCCCTTGGCGGTTGCTGCGGCGACTGCCCGCTCTAGGTCTGCCTTGGCCCTAGTTGCCTGCGCTGCAAACGCCTGATCGATGGTGGCCTGATCCGGTCCGCCGCAACCGAGCACCCCTAGGCACGCAATGGCGAGGACGAGCGCAACTGCCCCGATGGAGAGTTTTTGCGCGCCGCGCCGCGCTTCTTGACCGGACATCCCGACCCTCCTCGTCCCCCCCTGTGCCCAGATAGGCCATGTGACGCTAACAGGAGAAGGACAGGTGGAAGGTCCGCCCAGCACCCTCAACCGAATGGCGGCTCCGGAAGCGATTCCAGATCGGGCACCACCAGCGCCTCGTCAGCCGCCTCGTCGAGAATCGGCGGCTCGGTGCCCCGGGCTTCGCGCTCCCAGGGCGGCGAGAGCACGATGTTCACCATCCGGTTGTCAGCGAGCGCAACAGGCTCCTGTCGCGCGTCAAGGCCGAAGAGGGACGAGTACCTCGTCCGGTTGCGCAGCCACGTCTCGTGCGCGCGCAGATCGCCCTCAAGCACCTTCGACCAGATCGCCGATGCGGCAGCGTCAAGGCGCGCTGCCTCGAGCACGCGGACCTCGGCGACCCTCTCTCGCATCTCGTCGGCGACGCGTGTCATGGCACGGTCCACGGCCTCCCAGGCGCTCTGTTTGGCGATTCCCAGACGCCGGCCGATTTCGTCGTAGGTGCACCCCTCAGCGCGGAGGCGAAGCGATTCGACCTCTCGCTCTCGGGAGGTGACCAAGACGGGTGCGTTCTTGGAGAGGCCCACGATGTCAGGGGGTATTAGGGGCAGGGAGGATGCTGGAATTATACCTGCTCAGGGGGGTATTACCGACACCACTTCACGCCCTCGAAGCACGATTCATGCGAACGCAGACATGGCTATGCAGCGCTTGCAAGGAGCGGGGTCCATGCCAGATGAGCGCGCTTCTCGTGGACACGCAAAGTGCGCCATATACTGACTCCATGTCGCTCCTTCCACGGCAAGTAGTGGTCCTGCTCACGGGCATCCTTACCGCGGGTGCCCTCGCGATCTATGGGACAACGAAGGGTTGCGACTTCACCCGCGACGGCCTCTGCTTCGTGCGAAAGCCGGGAGCAGGGGGATTTGCCCTTGCGACCGATACGTCAAGTCGCTTCTACGTGGCAGCGATTGTCGTTGCGCTCATCGCGCTGGTTGGTGCCGCGAGTCCTTGGGCTCGTGTTGCCGCGAGTCCTCGGACTCGCAGGCCGGGCGGATGGGATGGCTGGACAGACCTGACATTCTGGGTGCTTCTCCCGGTCATATTCGTTGCTGTTCTCTCCGGGGCTGCTTGGGCTGCCTCGTATGTCGGGCTCGTTGCGTGGTGGGCCCAGCAGGGCTGGAACGAATTCTTGGCCGCCATCCTTGGGATGGTCGGCTCAGGTTTGATCAGCCTTTGGATTACCTTTTTTCTTATAGAATCAGACTCCTAAACCGACCCAGCGGGTCGTCCACCGACAGACCTTCGTGGCCCACTTTCTGGGTTGCCGTGACCCCGCAGTCCCGATGAGAATTTTCGACTCGAGGGGCAATCTGGGCACGTATGGCTGCCGCTGCCCGCTCTAGGCTCCCGGTATGCCGCCGCGAGTAAGCCGTGAAGAGTGGGACCGCCGGGCTGCTGCTGTTGGCATCGAGTGGGTTGGGGGTGAGCCGATCTACGCCACCAAAAGGCATGTCGGGCGTTGCTTGACGTGTGGGCGCGAGTGGGAGTGCTCACCACACCATGTCTACGGAGGGATGGGCTGCAGGCCCTGCTCGGACAACGCGCGTCGTTTGACCCGTACGGAGTGGGATCGCAGAGCCGCTGAGATCGGCATTGAGTGGGTGGGCGACGAGCCAATTGACTCGATGCAGAAGCGTGCTGCTCGCTGCCTGACATGCGAACATCAGTGGGCAAGGTTGCCAAGTTGCCCGAGCGGTTGTCCGGAGTGCGCGCGCGGCTATCGGGTAAGCCGTGACGAGTGGGACCGCCGTGCTGCTGCCGTAGGCATTGAGTGGGTGGGCGACGATCCGATCTACGTCGCGAGGAAACACTCCGCCCGGTGTCTGAAGTGCGCGTACGAGTGGGAAGTCCGCGTCGCGGGCATCAAGGCTGGACGTGGGTGTCCGGTCTGCGCGATCACGAGAATGCGCCTCGCCCCGGAGGAGTGGGACTTGCGGGCGGCCGCCGCTGGCATTGAGTGGGTGGGCGACGAGCCGATCAGAAAGAGGTACAGACACGCCGCCCGGTGCCTGAGATGTCGACACGAATGGGAAGCATGGCCAGCGAACGTCGCCCAAGGGCAGGGTTGCAAGCCTTGTGCCGACAACGCGCGTCGTTTGACCCGTACGGAGTGGGATCGCAGAGCCGCTGAGATCGGCATTGAGTGGGTGGGCAGCGCATTGGTCGAGTCGGTCCTGAAGCATGAGGCGCGCTGCCTTGGATGTGGGCACGAGTGGGATGTTGTGCCGAGTAGCGTCGTTCAAGGCCACGGCTGTCCCGTTTGCGCTCCTCTTGGGTTCAACCCAGGAGCACCCGGCACGGTTTACCTAATCCGGCACGACGCTGGGCCATACATGAAGGTCGGCATCACTGGCGCGGACCCCACGAAGCGTCTCGACGGCTGGACGGGTCTCGGGTGGGACGTGCTCGCCACGTGGCCGATTCGGGTCGGCAGAGATGCCGAGGTGATTGAGAGAGCCGTCATCGCATGGTGGAAGCAATCCGGCGCCACACGATGCAAGAGAGACGAACTGCCCGAGGGGCAGGGCTGGACCGAGGCAGTCCACATCACCGCAGCGGCCGACGAACCCCGGACCCTCGCCTACATCGAGGAGTTGGTGGCCGAGGTCGGCGGCGGCTACTAGAGGGCAGGGTCGGAGAGGGGTTACACCCGGGCTTTGTGATGCATCGCGAAGCGGGGCGAGGCGGGGCGCAGCGCAGCGGCTATACGCTGACGCCATGTCGCTCCTTCCACGGCAAGTGCTGGTGCTGCTCACGGGCATCGTTACCGCGGGGTCTGCATGCGCGCTGCTTGTCGGCTGCAGCTCCGGTGGCGGCGCCGTGGAGCTCGACGACCCGGCTCCTCCTCTTTGCCGCAACTATGAGGGCACGGCCAATGACTCAGGGTACCCCTGTCGTATTGACCACTCCGACGGTTCTGTCGAGATCCTTCGCGGCTAACGCCAGGCGTTTCGTTCGTAGCCAGCGGTTGGGGTTTGGTCACTGACGCTACGGTACGAAGCCCGCCATTTGGGAGTGACGTCCCAACTGGCTAGCGGTCGGCTTGCACGTTCCAGCTCACGCCCCAACTGCATCCCCACGCAACGGTCTATCGGGCCGCCCAGCACGATCCCACCGCACCCAGCGGGCGACGGCCTTCGGGAATCGCCCGACCGCGAAGTCCGTCGCATCCAAGACCCACAGACTGCACTCGCCGGGATTCGACGCGCCAGCCGCCCGACACGCCTCGTAGGCACCGCGGGCCTCCTGCTCCGTGGGGTAGCGGTCCGCTGGCTGCGCATCGCCTCCAGAGGTGATGGATGCGAGCGCCGCTCCGATGAGAAGGGCGGCAATGGCGAGGATGGAGAGAATGGCGAGCCGAGGCCTGAGGGGCGCTCCTAGGCGAGGTTCTCATAAGGGTACGCCCGGCGCGGTGAAGGGGCTCGGCTTCGCGGCCCAGTAGAAGGTTCTGCACCGCCGCCATCCTTCTACCGGTCTGTCGGGATCGTGCAAATACGGTTATCCCGCTTGTCGCCCCTGGACGCAGCCCGCCTTCCCTCGGGCGTTCATCCCTCCGGTGGTACTTCGCCGCCCCAGAGATCTGTGGCGCTGTATTCCGTCAGGTCCTTCCAATCATCATCGGGCCACGGAGAATTAACGCGCAACTCTTCTGGACTGGGCTTGTTGTGGACGCTGGCATGGCATGCTTTACACAAGGTGCGCAGTTGATCCAGCGTCTCGTGCCCACGGGATTCGTATGTGAGGTGGTGTACCTGCAGAGAAACGCGTGTGGTCTTGACGCGGCCGTTGTCGAATGCGGCACGGCTCTGGGCACCGCATCTACAGCACCTCTCGCCATCTCGGACCTTGCGACAGTGCGAGCGGTATCGCCAGGCGCGACTGCGCAAATACTGGTCTTTGTAATCGACGAGGCCATTGTCCAACGCATGGGACCAGCTCTCAATGCCGTCCCGCTCTCCTGCGGCCACGCCAATGCGGTCATACCGCCACTGGTGTTCACGCGGCACGCACACACCCGGGTCCTCGGCAATGAATGCCTGATATTCGCGGAAGTCAAGTAAGTCCACGTCCTTAGGGCGGAACGCTGGCAGCGTGGCAAGGATGTCGTCGAGCGAAGTGACTTCGACCTCGCTCATCGCACCAGTCAGGAGATCACCCCATTACTCGTGGGGCATACCTTGCGGAACGGGACGCGTGAGTGACGTTGGATCTCAAACACGGAAACGATCCTGCACGAAGAGCCAATCTGCCGCCCGCCCCAATTCGGCCTCCCGCGCTCCGGAGGGTCAGCGCTCCGAGCAGTCGATCAGGTTGCGATGCGCATGGGTCGCGGCTCAGCAGCATCTTCCGGTCGCCGCCGCGCTTCTCGCGCTCGTTGTTGCTGCGAAGTCGGGTGAGATCCTGTCCGGCGTTCTGCTCGCCTTGTCCACTGGATATGAATCCGCCGCTATTCAGTGGACTGTCTGCCTACCTGATCGGCACCGTCCGCCACCGCGACCAATTGCCAGCGTGATCCTGCACGCGGACATACACACGCTTGCCAGCGACACGGATCAGGCGCACTGATGCATAGGGGCGCTTTGCACCGGGCCTGCTCTTGGACGCCGCGGCCTGGATGAAGCCAACCCCCGAGACGCTGTCCTTGGCGCGTACGCGCAGGCGGATGCGCTGGCCCGCCGCAATCTTGTTGCCCGCGCTGCCGCCAAGGGCGGTGGCACTCACCGAGAGCACCAGTGGTGGCGTTTGATCGAGGATGATGTCGTCCGTGTAGGTGGTCGTTGAGTCACCGAATCGCAGGTACACAGTCTTCGGAAGCCGCTCCGCCCCGGATGACACCAGCCGCCAGGGAATTCTCGCGGCGGGCGAGACCGTCTGCCCTTGGCGAAACCCACCGTCATTGGACACGCTCACGGTTGCTGTGCACAGGGGCCAGATAACCGACAGCGTCACCAGCGGGGTGTTGGTGTAGTCATCGCCATCATTGATGCTCATTCCCACCGAGCCAGGCGGAACGGTACAGCCCGCTTCTGGGGTGATCGCGGCAGATGCCACGGAGGCCGCCGAGGTGCCTCTGGCATTGGTAGCGGTGGCGGTGAAGGTATAGGCGGTGCCATTTGCAAGGCCCGACACCAGACACGAACCCGATGCGCCTGACACCGTGCAGGTCGCCCCACCGGGTGAGGCGGTGATGGTGTGCGAGGTCACCACGTCACCACTGGATGCCAACGCCACCGTGACGGTGGCCGATGCGTCACCGGCAACTGCGCTCGGCGCTACCGGGGTGTTCGGTCGGGCCGGGCCGGAGGTCATCACCCGGTTACCCACGCCGGTATAGGAGACGGCGACGAACAGACCATTGCCGTATGTGACCGAGCGCCAGGAGTTGTCCGCCCCGGATACCCGCGCGGTCCAGGTGATGCCATCGGGACTGGTCATCACCCCGTTGCCCGTCCCAACATAGGAGACGGCGACGAACAGGCCACTTCCGTATGTAAGCGAGAACCAGCCGTCGTCCGCCGCCGATGCCCGCGCGGTCCAGGTGATGCCATCAGGACTGGTCATCACGCGGTTACCGCTGCCGCTAGCGGAGACGGTGACGAACAGGCCATTGCCGTATGTGACCGACTGCCACCAGTTGTCCGCCGCCGATGTCCCCAAGGTCCAAGTGATCCCATCGGGACTGGTCATCACGCGGTTACCGCTGCCGCTAGCGGAGACGGCGACGAACAGGCCACCTCCGTATGTGACAGAGGTCCAGCTGTTGTCAGCCGCCGATGTCCGCGCGGTCCAGATAATTCCATCGGGACTGGTCATCACGCGGTTACCCACGCCGGTATAGGAGACGGCGACGAACAGGCCACTTCCGTATGTGACCGAGCGCCAGTCGTTGTCCGCCGCCGATGCCCGCGCGGTCCAGGTGATGCCATCAGGACTGGTCATCACGCGGTTACCCGTGCCGGTCCAGGAGACGGCGACGAACAGGCCACCGCCGTATGTGACAGAGGCCCAGCTGTTGTCAGCCGCCGATGTCCGCGCGGTCCAGATGATTCCATCGGGACTGGTCATCACGCGGTTACCGCTGCCGCTGGTGGAGACGGCGACGAACAGGCCATTGCCATATGTGACCGACTGCCACCAGTTGTCCGCCGCCGATGCCCGCGCGGTCCAAGTGTCCCCCGTCGCCGCAAGCGCGGATCCGAGCACCAGCGTGCTGGCGATAGCGATGACAAGAGCAGCAAACAGCATGCGCAGGCGGTTCATCTTGGGGCTCCCTGAGGGGGATGCTGAGCGGAAATGACTCAACTCCAGTGTGTCAGGAAGTCGACGCCTCGGTGAGTATTGAGGGCCCGAACCCACTCAGTCCACGACAGGCAGGGCCTGCCCCTGTCGGTTACGGGCGCCCGCGGAATCGCGCCTAAGGGCACCCAGTTACGACGACCCCCGACCCTTCCCGCGACGGTGTACCCCTCTACCCCCCCCCGGTGGGGGCGAGGCATCACCGAGGGACGATCAAGAGGGCCGGAATTGCCGTCCGGTGTCCCACCTTGGTGTCCCACCTCAATCGGTCTGCCATTTGAGACGGAGATGGAATGCCACTGCTAATGCGGGATCCACCCAATGCGCCGTCTGGGATTCGAACCCAGGACCTTGGGATTAAAAGTCCCCTGCTCTGACCAACTGAGCTAACGGCGCCCCGGAAGGGTAACGCCCCGCGCGGGTCAGGCGGTCCCGCTGGTGCGCTGGGCCATGCGCGGAGCCGGGACAAGGCGGCGGAACCACGGGCCGTCGCCTTGTCCCGTACCGGATGCCGCCCACACGGCAGCGTCGTCGGCAATGCGCTCGATTCCATGCAGCACGGCGTCAAGTGCATCCACCGCCGCGGCCAGGCGCACGTCGGGGGTGCCGGCCGCTTCGGAGCGGCGGAGCGCCTCCCATGCCGGGTCGAGCACGTCGACCAGGCCGGTCTCGGGGGCGGGCGGCAGGCGATCGCCGATCGCGGTTGCGATGTCCTCGAGTGACCGCGCGATCTCGGCGCGTACGGCGTCGATGCCGGGGATATCCGTGCCGTCCTTCCACGCCCGCACGCCGAGCACGGCAATCTCCTGCGGCAGTTTCAGCACCGCCGCCTCAAGCGCGATGATTGGCGTCGGGTGCAGGAAGACCGTGAGCGACTCCACGATCTGCGCCTGGGCGACGCGCGTGGCCTCGTCGGCCGCGAGCATCGCCCGTCGCTGCGCCTCGGACGCCGTCCCGGGGCGCAGTTCGCCGGTGACCGTGGCGATCATGGCGTCGGCATCGCGGGCGTCGGTGCGAAGGGCACGGGCAAGTACCTGCGGCAACTCATGGGCACTGCGAGTGGGCCAGAGAAGGGTGGCGATGATCATTCCGGCGGCGCAGGCCAGCCCCGTGGCCGTGAGTCGCTCCCACATGAGGTCGGTGCCCGATGCGCCTCCGCTGGCCGCGAACACGAGGGGGATGGGTGTGAACAGGATCACGAACCACATGGCGTTGACCGGACGCAGCAGTGCGGCGAGTGTGGATATCACGATGATCCCGCCCACCAGTGCCGCTTGCGCGGGGAGCACCACCAGCATGCCCACCGCAACCACGCCGCCGATCGCGGTGCCGATGGTTCGCTGCATCGCCATCTCAACTGAGTCGCCCAGCGTGGGGCGCAAGACGGCCATGAGCGTCAGGGTGACCCACGCGCCATGTGTCACACCCAGAATTCCCCCGGGTCCAAGGGCGGTGAACACTCCCATCGAGATGCCCGTGGCCGCGCCCAGTCGCAGGCCGTGCCGCAGAGCGGTTGACCTCCACGTGAGCGCCGCCCGCAGTTGATCCATCAGGTGCAGGGGCGCAGGCGCAGGGATGTCGATCGATGGCACCTCCGGAAGGTCAAGCGCATCGACCGCCTCTCGCACTCGCAGCAAGAGCCGTTTCGCGGCCCGGGCCCGTCCAGCGGCGATCAGGGCTGCGTGCAGTGGCGGACCGGTGAGGCCATCGGGCGATGGCACGGTCGAATGCACGGTGGCGGCTGCATCGTTGAGCGCCGTCAGGTCGGGCCGCCCCCGGGGAATCACCGTGCACATGGCGATGGCCGCCGCCGTCAGTGATACCTGCGCGAGCATGTTGTCCATTGCGGCCCGGGTCGGCGGGTCGGCCGGCTCCTTCCGCCGGTCGTCGGCCACGGCCGAGATCAGCGCCGTCACGCGCTGAGCCGCTACCAGTGCCGCCCATAATCGGTGCGAGCGGTCCGACCAGCCCGCGCGGCGGCTACGGATAACCGCCACCACCTCACGGCCGTCCTCAATCGCATTGATCGCCGTCATCTCGAGTCGGGTGCTGGTGGGATCGCGCGCGAATGCGGCAACCGAGAGCCATGCGTCGCTCACTGCCAACTCGGCCGGGGCGAATGGCGCGATGGGCCATGGCAGTACCGACAGCACCATTACCCATCCACTTCCAACGAGCACCGCCAGCACGGCATCTGCCAGCCGCGGAGTGGGGTGCAGGCCCTGAGCGAGGATGAACAGGCCGAGCGGCGCGGGGGCGGCCATGGTGGGCACCTCCCCCCACGCCGATGCGAGCCCGGCCAGAATGCCGAGCGCCAGCATCACGACGGCCGCCGCCAGCGCGGCGTGGGCCACCTGCACTGCCAGCACCACCACCACGATGTTGAGCGCGGTGACCACGGCGTACACCTGCGCATGGCGCCGGTACCCGCCACCGGGTTCCACGATGGCCGTGAAGAGGGCCGCGATGGCACCCACGCTCCCCAGGTCCAGGCGACCACCCGCCAGCCCGAGGAGCAAGGGCAGCGCAACGGCAAGGGCCATGCGGACGGCGCTTAAAGGGGCGGGCCTGCCGGTTCCCGGCCCCGCGATCCGGCGGGCCAGCCAGCCGGCGCCCCGCTCCATCCGCTTCATGCCGTTGGGATGCGTGGTTGGAGCGTCGCTCACACGCGGAGTGTCGCAGCCCGGGCGCTCGCTAGGGTGTCGCCAATGCCGCCACTGGGAGACGATCAACTGCATGCCGCGCTTGCCGCGCTCCCCGGCTGGGGCGTTGCCGAGGGCATGCTGGTGAAGGCCTTCACGTTCGATGAGGGGTTTATCCACGGCATCCGGTTTGTGGACGCCGTGGCCGAGGCCGCCGAGGCCGCCGACCACCACCCCGACATCGACATCCGATGGACCACCGTCACCATCAGGCTGGTGACGCACTCCGAGGGCGGTATCACCGAGATGGACCTGGCGCTTGCCGGGGCATGCGACCGGCTGGCGGCCGGCTGATGGGGATGCCGGCGATCATCCGGCGCACGGCATTCCGCATGGATCCCGAGCGCGCCCATGAGGCCGCGCTGCGTGCATTGCAGGTGGGGAGCCCGCTGCTGATGCCCGCCAAGGGGTACATGGCCACCCGCGATGCCTCGGTGCACCAGCGGCTGATGGGCCTCGACTTCGCCGGCCCGGTGGGGCTGGCCGCTGGCTACGACAAGTACGGACGGGCGGTGCGCGCCTGGGGACGCCTGGGGTTCGGATTCGCTGAGATCGGCACCGTGACCGCCCGTGCCCAGCCGGGAAACCCACGCCCCCGGCTGTTTCGCCTGGTGGATGACGAGGCCATCGTCAACCGCATGGGATTCAACAACGATGGCGCGGCGGTCACAGCCCGGCGCATCGCTGCCGCACGTGAGGGGTCCGGCGCCGGAATTCCCATCGCCATCAACATCGGCAAGTCGAAGGTGACGCCACTCGACGACGCCCCGGCCGATCACGTGGCCTCGTACCGTCTGCTTCGTGGCGTGGCCGATCTTGTGGTGGTAAATGTGTCGTCGCCCAACACCCCGGGGCTTCGCGAGTTGCAGGACCGCGATCACCTCACGGCGATCCTCGGTGCCCTTCGCGACGAGGATGCCTCAATGCGTGCCCGCGACGGACGCGCCCCCATGCCCTTCCTGGTGAAGCTGGCACCCGATCTGCCCGATGCGCAGATTGAGGACGCCGTTGACCTTGCGGGAGAACTGGGACTGGCCGGGGTGGTGCTCACCAACACCACCATTTCGCGCGAGGGGCTTACGAACCCCGCCGACCCGGCGGCGGCACAGCAGGGCGGCATGTCGGGCCCCCCACTTCGTGCCCGTGCAGATGAGGCCACCCGCATCGCTGCTCGCCGTGCCAGTGGGGATCTGGTGATTATCGGCGTGGGCGGCATCATGGATGCCGATCAGGCGTGGGACCGCCTGGCGAGCGGCGCATCACTGGTGGAGGTATGGACCGGCATGGTGTACCGCGGCCCCACAATCGCCCGTGACATCACCACTGGGCTCGTCGATCGCATGCGGCGCGAACAGGTTGGCCACATCTCAGAACTCGTGGGCAGTGCGCTGGCCGGGGGCGGATGAGCCTTCTCGGGCAACTCGCGATCATTCTGGTCGCGGTCGCCGCCGCCGCCATCATCGGCGAGCGCCTCAGGTTCTCGGCCATCCCGCTGTTCATCATCGCGGGCATCCTGCTGGGGCCCTACGAACCATTCCCCTCGGCCCTCCTTCAAGGTGAGCCGCTGTACCTCATCAGTGAGCTCGGGATCATCCTGCTGCTGTTCTATCTGGGGCTTGAGTTCAGCCTTGAGCGCCTGGTCCAGGCACGCAATCTGGTGCTGCGGGGTGGGGTGATCGACCTGGTGGTGAATGGCGGCCTGGGGTTTGCGGTGGGCGTGGCCCTGTTCGGGGTGAGCGCCGAGGCCCTCATCGTGGCCGGCATCATCTATGTGTCAAGCAGCGGCATCATCATCCAGGCCCTGTTCGACTTCCGTCGGCTGGCCGACGATGAGACCGATCTGGTGCTGGGCATCCTGGTGTTTGAGGACATGGCCGTCGCAGTGTTCCTGGCCGTTGCATCCGCACTGGCGGTGGGGCAGACGGTGAGTGGGGGCATGATCACGGCGCGTACCGTGATTGTGGTGGCGTTCGTGGCCGCATTCCTGGTGGCCAGCCGCTATCTGCCCAAGTACATCAATCGCGTCAGTCCGTACCTCGAGCGCGAGCGACTGGTACTGGCTGCTCTTGCACTGCTGGTGGGTGCCGCCGCGCTGGCGGAGTGGGCAGGGCTGTCGGCCGCTATCGGGGCACTGCTGGCGGGAATCCTGCTGTCCGAGACCGAGGCACGCGACCGCATCGAGCGGCACCTGTATGGCCTGCGCGACTTCGCAGCGGCCATCTTCTTCTTCGCATTCGGCCTGCAGATCGACCTGGGGTCGGCCGGGGAGATCTGGCAGTGGATCCTCATCGGCGCTGTGGTGGCGGTGGGCGGCAAGCTTGTCGCCGGCTGGATCGCCGGCCGCAGCAGCGGATTTTCGCGCCGGCAGTCGTTCACGGTGGGGTCGAGCCTCATCGCCCGCGGTGAGTTCTCGCTGATCCTTGCCCAGATCGCAGCCCTCGGCATGGCGCTCGATCCCGCCTTTCGACAGCGCATTACGTCATTCGCCGGTGTGCTTGTGCTGGTCACAGCACTCATTGGAGTGCTACTGATGAGAGAATCCCGAACGATCGGACGCGCGTTGTTCGGATCCCGGAAACCCAGCGCAGCGGTGGTCGCCCACGAGGAGGAACGTTCGTGATCGAGGTCCGAGAGACACGCCTCCCCGGCGTCGGCAAGAAATTCACCATGCACACCACCCGCGGCGAGGACGTGTGCGCCATCGTGCACACCGACGGGAGGCGCGAGGTGTACCACCGCAGCGACCCCGACGAGGACGCCGAGGACGTCCTCGTTCTCACCGACGACGAGGCCCGCCAACTGGGGTCCATCCTCGGGGGCGTGGTGTACCGCCCGGAGCTCGCCGAGCACCTCGATGTAGCGCTCAACGACCTGGCACTCGAATGGGTGGATATCCCAGCCGACAGCCCGCTTGTGGGCCGTACCGTGCAGACCTGTCGAATACGCCGGACCACGGGCGGCACGATCGTGGCCATTCTGCGCACGGAGGGGGCACTTCCCATGCCGCATCCGGATGAACCCATCAGGGCCAACGACACCCTGGTGATTCTCACCCGACCCGACACCTTCGACGAAATCCAGCGACTCGTGGCAGACGGCCCTCCGTCGGACTCCGCCTGAGTCCCTTCGGGGCGGCGGATACTCCATGAGGGATCCGGACAGGCGCGACCTCTGGTCGGTGCTCCGCGGTCGGGGCACCCCGTCGCTGCGTGGGCTGCTCACACGCGTGGTGGTGGGCGTGGGTCTGGTGCTGGGCGTGCTCAGCGCCCTGGCCATCATCGGCGTGTACGCATCCACGGCGTCGTACCGCGACGATCAGCAGGTGGCCGTCACGCGCGCCACCACGGCCGAATCCATCCTCGCCGACCTGCTGAATGCCGAGACCGGCGTGAGCGGGTACACGCTCACCGGCCGACCCAACTATCTGGTGCCGTACGTCAAGGCCGAGGCCTCGTACCCGCGCAGCATCGCGCGGCTGCAGGGGCTCGTGACCGGCAGCCCCAAACTGGAGCAGTCGGTGGCCTCGATCGACCGCGCCGCCCAGCTGTGGTTCTCCGAGGCCGCGACCCTTATTGACCTGCGCAAGCAGGGCGACATCCAGGGCGCGGTGGATCGCATTAATCAGGGCATCGACAAGGCCCGCCTCGACGCGCTGCGAGCGGAGCAGGCCGAACTCCGGGGGCTCGTGGAGCGCGAGCGTCAGACTGCGCTTCGCCGTGCCGACCGCCGGCGCACCCTCACCATCCTCGCTCTCCTCCTCGGATCTGTCATCGCCGTGCTCACCGTTCTGGGCGCCACGCGGCTGCTGTGGCGCCGGGTGGGTGCCCCACTTGGATCGCTGCTGCAGGGAGTGCGGCGCGTGGGGGCGGGCCGCACGGGCGAGAAGGTGCCGCTCCCGGAGAGCGCTGCGCGTGAGGTTCACCAGCTGGTGGAGTCGTTCAACGAGATGCAGGGGCAGGTGGTGGTACAGCGTGACGCCGCTGAGGCCAGTGCCCGTCGCACCGAGGCCGCGCGCGCCGAGCGGCGTCTGTGGCGCACGGTGGAGAAGGGTCTGCTTCCCGAGAACCTGCCCGCCGTTCCCGGCCTGCGTCTGGCGGCCCGCTATCTGCCCATGAGCCCGGGGCTTGCCATCGGGGGCGACTTCTACGACGCCCGCGTGCTTCCTGACGGAAGTCTCGTGGTGGTGGTGGGCGATGTTGCCGGGCACGGTGCCGAGCCGGCCGCACGGGCTGCACGCATGCGATTCGGCTGGCGCGCGCTGGTTGAGGTGGATCCCGACCCGCAGCGCGTGCTGGGTGTGCTGAATGGCCTTGTCGTTGGCCCGGGCGAACGCGAACAGGGAATCTTCTCCACCATGTGCCACTGCCACGTGCACCCCGACGGCCGCGCCGAGATCGCACTTGCCGGGCACCCCAGGCCAATCGTGATGTCCGGCGGCACCGGCGCGCTCATCGAGGTGGAGGAGCGGGGCCCCATTCTTGGCCTGCTCGACCCGCCATCATGGCCGGTGACCGAGGTCACGATTCCCGAGGGTGGCACCCTGGTGATCTACACCGATGGTCTGGTGGAGGCGCGGCAGGGCGACGTCATGTTCGGGTCGTCACGAGTCATCGAGACCTTGGCTGCCTCGGCGCACCTGCCTCTTGAGGAGCGCATGGCATACCTCACCGAGCGCGCGCGACGCTACGACGAGGGCAACCTGCGCGACGACGTCTCGGTGCTGGCGGTGCAGCGGGTACCGCGGCTCGACGCCTAGCCCCGCCGGCGCCCCACGGGGAATGCCTTGGCGATGGCTTCCAGGCGGTACCCGACCCGGTGCTCGGTCTGCACGTAGGTGTAGCGCCCGCCGGTTTCGTCAACCTTGCGTCGCAGGCGGCGCACAAGAACATCTACCGAGCGGTCGCCATGCGGGCGGTCGCCGCCCCACACACGCTCAAAGATCGCGTCACGTGACAGCGATCGGCCCTTCTCCTCGGCGAGGATCCACAGCAGTTTGGTCTCGAGCGGTGTGAGCGGTGCCACTTCGTCGGCCACCCGCACTTGCAGGCGGTCGCGGTCGATCTCGAGGTCGCCCATCGACACCTCAGATGGATCGCCCTCGCCCAGCACCTCGGCACGCCGCAGGGCGGTATCGAGTCGCGCCACCAGCTCGCGGGCCGAGAATGGCTTTCGCAGCAGGTCGTCGGCCCCGAGCGTAAGTGCCTCAAGGCGCTCCCCCTCGTCGGGGCGCGCGGTCATCACGATGATGGGCAGGTTGGGAGCCCAGCGGCGTACGTCGCGGATGATTGCCCACCCGTCCACGTGCGGCAACATGAGGTCGAGCACCACGGCATCGGGCTGCCACGCCTTGAGCGTGGTGAGGGCGGCGAGCCCGTCACGGGCCACGCTGGTGGCGTATCCGGCCTTGGACAGATGCCAGGCCACGGCCTGCGCGGTGGACTCATCATCTTCCACCACAAGGACGGTGCGGCGGTTCGGATCAGGAACTGTGCTCATATGACGGCGACGTTACGTCTGTGTCAGGGCTGAATCGTGACGGACTCGTGAACAGGCCGTGAATACGTGAAAACGAAGGCGCGAAGCGGTTTCACAGGATGGTCACAGGATGCCTGTAACAGGTCACAAGTCGTTCACAGGAGTCGGGGAACACTCCCAGTGACTCGCGGGGCGCACCCGGGAGGGAAGTTCCCCAGCACTCATCTCAGGAGACATCTCACACGTGAACCGCACTCTCCGTAACGTCGCGCTGCTGTCCGCCGCGGGCCTCTCGCTCGCCGGCTCGGCAAGCGCATTCGGCGCCGCAACCGGCTCCGGCGCAACCTTCCCGGCCATCGCCTACCAGACCTGGTGCTCCGACTCGGGCGCCTGCTCGTACACGGGCGTCGGCTCCGGCTCAGGCATCAAGGCCCTCGCCGCCAAGACCGTCGACTTCGCTGGCTCGGACGTCATCATGTCCGACGCGCAGGTCGCCACCTTCGGTGGTGCCAACGTCACCTACATCCCCACGCTCTACGGTGCCATCTCCATTCCCGTGCACGTCTCGGGCGTGACGGGCAACAAGGTCAAGATCGATGGCTCGACTCTCGGCGACATCTTCTCGGGTGCCATCACCACCTGGAATGACGCCAAGATCACCAAGACCAACAAGGGCATCAAGTTCCCTGCATCGCCCATTACGGTGTGCGTGCGCAGTGACGCCTCGGGCACCTCGGGCAACTTCAGCAATTACCTGTCCAAGGTGAGCGCGTCGTACAAGGCGAAGGTCAGCTCCGGCGGCCAGAACCAGACTCCGGCCTGGACGGCTCCCGCCCTGCAGTCGGCATCCGGTAACGCCGGTGTCGCCAACTGCGTAAACAGCAACGACAACGCCATTGGCTACGTCGACCTGGGCGACGCCATCCGTGCCGGGCTTCAGACCAACGTCGTTGCCGTCGGTGAGAAGCGCATCGTCAAGGGTAAGGGCCGCGTGATGCAGTACGTGCTGCCGTCGACCAAGACGATTCAGCTCGGCGGTACGCCCACGGCTGCACAGAACGCCAAGATCAAGGCCGGCGACCTCAAGATGGACTTCACGGCGTCGCCGAACTCTGGTTCGTACCCCATCACCACCACCACCTTCATCCTGGTGCGTGCCGGTATGCCGAACAACGGTGCCGTCTCCGCGGCCCTGTCGTACTTCCTGGGCAAGACCGCCCAGAGCAAGCTTGAGAGCCTCGGATTTGTGGCGCTCTCGGGTCAGCTGCGCACCGGTGCCAACAAGGCGCTGGCGAACCTGGGCTAATCGACTCTCTGAGTTGATCCCTGCTGTCCCCGGGGGCACCGGTTGCACACGCAGCCGGTGCCCCCGTGCGTTTCACATCAAGTTCACACCACGTCGGGCACCATTGCTGGCGGTCCACCACACACCATCGAACCCGGGGACATGACGCCACCGCCTCCGCCTTCGCCTCCCGACGAGGCACTCGCCCGACAGTTCCCATCACCGCTACGGCGCACCGGATCCAGCGTCGCGGCCGACCGTACCTATGTGGGCCTTGCGGTGGGCGCTGCCGTCATCGCGGTGGCCTTCGTGGGCTACCTCATCTGGAACACCGTTGCCCAGACCGGCGAGGTGTGGTCCACCTTCGGGGTGTGGGGATTCCTGACGGGCGAGCAGTGGTTGCCCACTCCGGTGAGCGGTGCTCCCATCTTCGGAGCCCTGCCATTTATCTACGGCACCCTGATGACGTCGATCCTGGCGCTCATCATCGCCGTGCCGGCGGCCATCGGTATCGCGCTTGCCACCGTGGTGCTGCTGCCCAAGAAACTGCGCGGTCCCATCGGCGCCATGATCAACCTGCTTGCGGCCGTGCCGTCGGTCATCTTTGGTCTCTGGGGTCTCACAGTGCTGGTGCCATTCCTCAAGCCTGCACTCGAATGGCTCTCGACGACCTTCGGCGGGCTCAGCATCTTTGGGTGGCACCCGTTTGAGGGTCCCATCACCTCGGGCTCGTACCTCATCTCCGCGCTTGTGCTGGCCATCATGGTGCTGCCCATCATCACGGCCATCATCCGTGAGGTGCTGCTGACAGTGCCCCGCGATCAGCAGGAGGCCGCGTATGCGCTTGGCGCCACTCGCTGGGAGATGGTGCGCCACTCAATGCTGCCGTGGGCCCGCTCCGGAATCGTGGGGGCGTCGGCGCTCGGTCTGGGCCGCGCGGTGGGCGAGACCATCGCTATCGCACTGCTGCTTGGCAATAGTCCCGGCATATTCACGTCCCTTGTGGGGCCGGGGTCGACCTTAGCGTCGATCATCGCCCTGCAGACCGGTGAGGCATCGGGGCTCCAGCTGTCGGCACTCACCGCCCTCGCTGTGGTGCTGTTTGTGCTCGCCTTTGGCATCAATGCTGTGGCGCGCTTGGTGGTGCGCCGCTCCCAGGGCGGAGCCGCCCGCAAGGACGGTCTGGTATCGCGTGCGGTCACTGGTATCGCTGGCCTGTTTCCCCGCCGCGCGCCCAAGGCCGTGCAGGTATCGCCGTCTCTGGCTGCTGGCGCCCCGCCGCCGCCCCCGCCGCCCCGTCCGCCGGCCACGATCAGCGGATCTGCAGCACTCTCGCGTTCGCGTCGCGTGCGGTCGCGTCTTGGCGAGGGGGTCGTGTGGGTCAGCCTTGCCTTTGGCATGGTGCCGCTCATCCTGGTGATCTGGGAGATGATCCGCGTGGGGCTGCCGGCCATCTCCGGATCGTTCTTCACCGAACTGCCACCCACCGATCCATCGAGTTACGCGGGGGGTATCTCAAACGCGCTCGTGGGCACGCTCATCCTTATGGGTCTTGCCACGCTCATTGCCGCCCCCCTGGGGATTCTCACCGCGCTCTTCATCCGCGATGTCGCCCGCCCGGGCACCATCAGCGGCAAGATCGGCTCGGCCGTGGGCTTTGTGGTGGACATCCTGCTGGGAGTGCCGTCCATCGTGGTGGGGCTCATCGTGTATCTGGGCGTGGTGATCGTGATGGGACACTTCTCGGCCTGGGCGGGCGGCATCGCACTCGCCATCATCATGTTCCCAGTGGTGGTGCGGGCATCGGACGAGGTGCTGCAACTGGTGCCGCAGGCCCAGAAAGAGGCTGCCATGGCACTGGGCGCGCCGAAGTGGCGTACGACCCTCTCGATTGTGATCCCGGCGGCGCTGCCAGGGATCATCACGGGCGTGCTGCTGGGGGTGGCGCGGGCATCGGGCGAGACGGCCCCGCTCCTCTTCACATCGCTTGGCAATCAGTTCTTCTCGACCGATCTCAACGCACCTATCGCCGCCATCCCGCAACTCATCTATCAGCGAACCATTCAGGTGGCCACGCCGGCGTCGCTGCAACTTGCATGGGGTGCAGCCTTGGTTCTTGTTGCAATCATCTTCATCCTGAACATTGGCGGAGCGTTGATATCCCGCCGCTCACGAACGCTGGAGGTACGATGACGGACCCACACAGCAGCGGCGGCGACGAGGCAGTGGCCGAGCCGCAGGTTGAGGCGCCAGCGGCTCACGCGCAGTCATCCATGCCTGTGGGCAGTGCGACCCTGGCATCGGAGGCTCCGGCCACCAGCGCCCCCGCCGATCCCAACGACCCGTCGCTGGCGCACCCAATGCGCACCCTCGACCTGTCGTGCTACTTCGGGTCGCACAAGGTCATCGAAGGCGTCTCCCTCGCATTTCCGGCGAACACGGTAACGGCCCTCATCGGGCCATCCGGCTGCGGAAAGTCAACCTTTCTGCGCTCGCTCAACCGCATGCACGAACTGGTGCCCGGCGCCCGTGCCGAGGGCACCGTGCTGCTGCACGACCAGGACGTGTACGGCAAGGACGCCGACCCGGTGGCCGTGCGGCGCGCGGTGGGCATGGTGTTCCAGCGCCCCAACCCATTTCCCACCAAGTCGATCGCCGACAACATCTGGGCGGGGCCGAAGTTCAACCGGGTGAAGGGTGGCAAGGCCGAGCGGGACGATGTTGTGGAGCGCACGCTCCGTGGCGCCGGCCTGTGGGACGAGGTCAAGAACCGCCTCAACGCCCCCGCCGGTGGCCTGTCGGGCGGCCAGCAGCAGCGTCTGTGCATTGCTCGCGCCCTCGCCGTGGAGCCCGACGTGCTGCTCATGGACGAGCCGTGCTCTGCGCTCGACCCGCAGTCAACACTGCGTATCGAGGACCTCATCCGCGAGCTCAAGGACCGGGTCACCGTCATCATCGTGACCCACAACATGCAGCAGGCCGCTCGCGTGTCGGACTACACCGGCTTTATCACCATCGAGAATGAGGGCGAGCCCGGTCGCCTTATCGAGACGGGGCTGACACGCGACGTGTTCGGCAACCCCAAGCACTCCCGCACCGAGGCGTACGTCACCGGCCGCTTCGGCTAGGAGCCGACTGCTCCACTGGGCGACTGGCGTGGGTGCCAGTGGGCCAGTGCGTCACCCGCGTAACCACAGGCGCGGGTGCTGATGGAACCATGCGGCATGGCCCCGGTGCGCTGGCGAATTGCGCCCCCGCCGGGCGCGCCGGGGCCCCGCCGCCGGGCTACGCGCCGCCGGGAGTCTCTCCGTGGGGCGCCACCGGGTCCTCAAGGTCGTGCTCCTCCTGCTCTGCTTCGGCGCGCAGTTGCTTGAAGCCCACGCCCTCGAGAAGCAGGAAGATAAAGCCCACGGCGACGCCCACGGCCATCTCGGTGGCCTGCAGGACGATGGAGAACGCCAGGGCATCGGCGGCACTGACGCCGTATGACGCGGTGAGGGGCACAACGGCCGCAGCCTGGAACACCACGAGATTCCCGGGGAGGATCGGAAATGACTGGGCAAGGGTGATGGTGACCAGCAGCAGGCCAGCGCCGCCCCAGCCCACATACCCAAGGCCGAAGGCGCCGAGGGTGGCGTAGATACCAGCCCACTGGGCGAGCCAGGTGCCGAAGCTGGGGATGGCGACCGTTGCCATGCGGTGGGGGTCGCGAAGGCCGACGTGGCTCTCCTGCACTGCAGCCCACAGGCGGCGCAGCGCGCGCATGGCCCGGTGCCAGATGTTTCCGGTGGAAAGCCAATCGGGCACCTGAGTGCCGGGGCGCTGCAGCATGGCGACCACCAGCACCACCAGACAGATGACGCCGAGCACTGCGGTGATGACCCATGCATACGAGGGCAGCGGCAGGAAGAGGCCGATGAGGACGACAAGAAACACCCATGCGACCGTGGTGATGATGTTCTCCACCACCACGGTGCCGAGCAGCACCGTGGTGGAGAGATCCTCGCCCCTCCGGTTGAGCCGGCGCTTGGCCAGCAGCACCTTGGCGATCTCGCCCACGCGTGCGGCCAGGATGGTGTTGAAGAGGAATCCCACCATGAGCGGGCTCAGCAGGTCGAAGTAGCGCGTCTTCCGCTTGAGGGTCGGCAGTCCGTCGACCACACCCTTCCAGGCCAGCCCCTTCAGGAGCACCGACGCGAAGTTGGCCAGCACGGCGATGACCAGCAGCCAGATGTTGTCGAGCCGGAAGGCCGAGAGGATGGCCGACCAGTCCACGCGCCAGAGCACCAGCAGCACCACGATGATGATTGCCGTGAGTCGGATGGCGTGCCAGCCCCATTTGGGCATGTGGCGGCGCCTGGGTGAGGGGGCGTCGGTGCTCACGTCAGACGCCGAGCTCGTTGAGCGTCACCAGTTCCAGACCCTGATCGCGGGCTGCCGCGCAGATGCCGGGGATGGCGGCCGCCGTGTCGTCGCGCGGGGCATCGGGTGCCCAGCCGTCGGCGTCATGCAGCAGCAGGATGCATCCGGGCGCAAGTGCTGCGGCGGACCGCTGCACCACGACGTCGGCGCCGGGGTTGGCGGAGTCGAACACGCCCTTGCTCCATCCCATGAGGCGGTACCCGGCCGACCTGACGGCGGCCCAGGTGGTTGGCCCACGGAATCCATGGGGTGCCCGGAACATGGGGGAGAGCGCATCGGGGCCCGCCGCCGCGGTGATTGCATCGGCCGTGCGGTTGATCTGCCGCCGCACGTAGCGTGGGCCGCGCCACACGAGGATGCCGTGGTCGTAACCGTGGCTTCCGATCTGATGCCCCTCGTCGTGGATGCGTCGCACCATCTCGGGGTGGCGGGCCGCCTGGCGTCCGAGGATGAAGAAGGTCGCACGCACTCCCTCATCGCGCAGCGCATCGAGGATCGCGGGGGTGGATGGCCCAGGCCCGTCGTCAAAGGTGAGTGCGGCGAATGGGGCATCGGAGGGCCCGCGAGATGGCACCGGGCCGTAGATGGGGGATCCCGGCCGGAATGTTGCCCAGCCCGCCATCGATCCCGCCACGATGGCGGCGAGCGCGGCACGGGGGTGGCGCCGGGCAATCGCAGTGGCTCCAGCCAGCACGGCTGCTTCGGCCAGTACGACGCGCCGAATCGTCCGTGACCTGGTCATCGGGATCGAGTCGTCGCTGCGATGGGTCACGGGATCGTGCGCACTGGTCACGGGAGACCCTTTTCGCGGTTCGTCACGGGTTTCCCCGTCGGCGTCCACATGGTCATCGAGGGTAGCAGCGCCCCCCGAGGATGCCCCGTGGTTGGCACACCGGGCGTTCGAGTGCCAAGACGCATCGTCGGGTCTATACTCGGCGACGCTTACCGCCCATCAGGAGAGCCCGTGCCGGTCTACGACTACAGCTGCGTGAAGGGACACCGTTTCGAGGTGTTCCAAAGCATGTCCGACACGCCGCTGAAGAAGTGCGAGGAGTGCGGCGCGAAGGCCGAGCGCGTGCTCCACGCCCCCGCGATCCACTTCAAGGGATCGGGCTTTCACAACACCGACTACGGCACCAAGACGCGTCCCGTGGGCGGTGGCAGCGCCGGCGACTCATCCGGTGGCGAGAAGAAGTCGGGGAGCGATTCCACGGCGGCACCGGCATCGTCGGGTGGCGACGCCGCGCCAAAGAGCAGCGGCAAGACCGTGGGGCTCGACAAGGCCTGAGGGCTCGGGCGCCCCGCAGGCTCTGGGCGTCGTCACCGCTGTAACAGCGCCCCTGCCGGGGCGACCTGTATCGGCAGTTCAACCTGCGCTCAGATGTTGCTCCGTACCGTGGTGACGGCTCATCCCACGACGCAAGGAACAGAGCATGGACGACATCCGTGACGATGCACTTGAGGCGATGGACGCGCTGATTTCGCACCTGCGCGACGCAGACACGATGGACTTCGAGGCAGCGGAGGCATGGCTGGCCTGGTCGGCAGCGGCACAGGCGGTGAGGAGCGGGGCTCTCGGCGAGCACGAGGTGCGGGCGCTCTGCGAGCGCGCGCGACGTGCCTGCGGCGTGGCATTGCCTGCCTGAGTCCGTCCTCATCTCTTCGTGCCGATGGGGCGTGTCCCTTCGCGATCGTTACGGCGTTTCGGTATTGCGACGCCGGCCCCAACGGGGCCACCGGGGCGAGTACCACTCCGGGTGCATGGTCGCCAACGGGTCACGCGCAATCGACCATCGCCCGTCGTGGATCGGGTTGACGATCCATCGCCGGGATGCCGCTGCCGCCAACGGAGGTGATCCCCATATCTCGCGTGGCCCTCGCCGGGGAATGAATGGGAGGGGTACGCCGCCGCGCGGGCCTGGGCACGTACCCCTCCATCACCACCATCGAGTATCCGGGCCTCATCATCAGATCGCCGGGGGCAGGCGACCGTGGCTGCCCCGCATGGCGCCACACCGGCGGCGAAGCCACCGGCACCGCATGAGGTACCGCTAGCGCCGCACGAAGTCGGCGATCTGCTGTTCATCCAAGTTCGGTTCGCCCACCACGTATGAGATGCCGTTGACGTAGCGGGGGATACCGGCCAGCACCACGCGGTCGGCCGGGTTCGACGTAAGCCGCCACTGAAGCCAGCCGAGCTTCATCAGGTCGGTCGTCCCCATATCGGTGCCGATCGCCCGGATGACCCCGGCCCCATTCCAGGGCGAGAAGGGGATGGTGGTGAGCGACGCCATCTTGCCCTTCACGCCGGTCACGAATGCCTGCTGGCGGGCGGCCCGGTGAAAGTCGTCGTCGCACTTTCGCACGCGCACGAACTTGAGGGCCTCGTCGCCGTTCAGGTCGATCTGCCCCGCGGGAAAGCTCACCGTGGTGCCCCCCGGGTACTTGCAGTTGCGCAGCGCGGTGGGGTTGTTCACGGTAATCCCGCCGATGTCGTCCACCATCTTCTTCACGCCGTTGAAGTTGATGGTGACGATGTGGTGAATGGGCAGGCCCGTGAGGTCGCGGACCGCCGTGATGATGCCCTTCTGCCCTGCGAGGTAGTACGCGGCGTTGATCTTGTCGGCACCCTGCCCCGGAAGGCTCACGCGGAAGTCGCGGGGGATGGACAGCCACTTCACCTTGCCCGCACCTGGATCGGTGCGCATGAGCATGATCGTGTCGGCGCGGCTTCGGGTCTCGCCCGGACGTGCATCCGATCCGACGATGAGCGTGTTCTGTGGGCTCGACAGCATGGCGGCCCCGGGTGTGAGGGCCTGCCTCGCGCTTGCCGTGATGCGGTTGTTCGCCTGATCGACGGCGCCGTGAATCGCGAGAAACCCGAAGACCCCCCACGCCACGAGCCCGAGCACCACCACCACGCCCACGCGCCAGGTCCAGCCCCACACGCTCATGCCGCGAAATGACCACCACTTGCGTGGCGGCTTGGGCGGATCGGACAGCGGAACGGGGTCAGGGCGCTCAGCTGCGGCGGCACCCTCAGTGAGTGACTTCAGGCCGTCAAGCCCCTCTGAGGATTTGCCAGCGCCTCGCGCCTTGAAGCGGCGGTATGGCTTGGTGTGGGGCGGCATCGGCCTGCGATGGTACCTTCGCCGCCAGCGTTCCCGGTTCCCGGAGGGTATGAATGGCTGTCATCGGCATTGACGTGGGTGGCACCAAAATCGCGGCCGGGCGCCTCGGGACCGACTTCTGCGTCGAGCGATCAGTGGTCATTCCCACTCCCCACGGGGGAATCGAGATCGTGGAGGCGATTGCCGCCCTGTGTGCCGATCTGGGGTCCGACTCAACCGTGCCGATCACCGCAATCGGCGTGGGGTTGCCCGCCACGATTGACGCCGTCACTGGCCGCGTGGCCCACTCAGTGCACACGGGAATGAGCGATTTCGATGCCGCTGGGGCCCTCGAGGTACGCACGGGCCTGCCTGTTGTACTCGACAACGATGCCAACCTGGCGCTTCTTGCCGAACACCGTATGGGAGCCGCTCAGGGGTCGCAGACGGCCCTGTTGCTCACCCTCGGCACCGGCGTGGGCGGCGGCATCGTCATTGGCGGCCAGATATTTCGTGGCGGTCGCGGACATGGTGCAGAGCTGGGGCACATCTGCGTCGACGGGGACGGCCCTCCGTGCCAGGGCGACTGTCCGGGCCACGGCTGCCTGGAGACCATGTGCAGCGGCACCGCGATTACGCGCGACCTGCGGGCCTTCGCTGCGGCCAACCCCGACACCGCCCTGGGTGCCCTGCAGGCAGTTGGCGAACTTGATTCCCGCTCCGGGCTTGCACTGGCACGGGATGGCGACTCCGACGCCCTTCAGGTTTTCGCCGCGGCCGGCCGCTGGCTGGGCGTGGGCGTGGCGTCGCTCTGCAACGCATTCGACCCCGACGTGGTCGTGATCGGCGGGGGCGTGTCGGATGCCGGGGAACTGATTCTGGGGCCAGCCCGTGAGGAGTACCTCGCACGGGCGCTGCCGCCGACACGCCGCGCCGAGGTCGTGCGGGCCACCTTTGGCCCTGAGGCAGGCATGGTTGGCGCGGGGATCCTGGCGGTGGACGCCACATGAGCGGATCACTCGTGGTGGTGGCCACCCCCATTGGCACGCTCGACGATCTGTCGCCCCGCGCCGCCGCCGCACTGCGCGACGCCGATGTGGTGGCCTGCGAGGACACCCGACGCACCGCCGTGCTGCTGCGCCACGCGGGCTCGGATACCCCCATGGTGCCCACGCACGAGCACAACGAGGCCTCGCGCGCGGCCGACCTGGTGCGGCGCATGGAGGAGGGCGCCACTGTGGTGCTGGTGAGTGACGCCGGCATGCCCGGCGTGAGCGACCCCGGGGCGCGCGTCGTTGCCGCCGCGGTGAAGGCTGACATCCCGGTCACGGTCATTCCGGGCGCTGGTGCGGTGGAGACCGCGCTGGTGGCGTCGGGCCTGTCGACGGGCACGGGGTACGCGTTTGCAGGCTTCGCCCCGCGCAAGGCGGGTGAGTTGGCCGCATTCATCGCCCGCATCGATACCTGGGGCGAGCCGGTGGTGGTGTTTGAAGGGCCCAAGCGGGTGGCGGCGCTCATGCGTGCGCTCGCCGATCACGATCCCGACCGTCAGGTGGCGGTGTGCCGTGAGCTGACAAAGATGCACGAGGAGATCATCCGCGGAACGGCGTCGGCGCTGGCCGAGCGCATCACCGAGCCGCTGCGCGGCGAGGTGGCTGTGGTCATCGCGCCACCGTCCGAGCCTCCGCCGCTCGATGAGGCCGCGCTTGCCAATGCGCTCATGCCGATGATCGAGGCCGGGATGAGTCCAGCCCGCGCGGCCGATGTGGTGGCCACGCTGGGGGCGGCGCCCCGGAACGCCGCCTATCGCGCGGCGCTGGCCGCCGCGGCAATGCGCGACTCCGCATAGGCGAGGGCCGCCGCCGCATCGGCGGGCAGTTCTGCCCGGGCCCTGCGCTCACGCGCGACATCGCCCGCCACCACCGCGCGCGCCACCGACTCGCCGGGGGCAACCACCTGCACCCAGCCACCGCCAAGGGGTGTGGCCACCGTTGCGGCATCGTCGGCGCGCAGCACCCCGCCCGGCCCCCGCACCTCGAGCCCGGCCGAGAGATCCACGGTCACTCCGCCCACCATTCCCTCGCTGCGGTGCGACGACCAGCCACCACCGTGTGTAGGCCCGGGAGTGGGGAGACCAAGGGCATTCGCAGCCGCCGCGGCGTCGCACGCGGCCACCTCCACATCCACGTCGCCGGGGATGACGGAGCCCCCAAGCAGCAGCCGACCGGCACTGCCGGCGAGGCGCCACGTGATGCCCGCGGCGTGCAGACGCGCGGCCACGGCCGTGACCGCGTCGAGGACGTGCACCGGGGATGGGCTCGCCGCCGCTATCCTGCTGCCTCCGTGTCCGATTCGTTCTTCATCACCACGCCGATCTATTACGTGAACGCCGACCCCCACGTGGGGCATGCGTACACCACGATCATGGCCGACGTCATCGCCCGCCACCACCGGCAGCTGGGCGACGATGTCTTTTTCCTCACGGGCACCGACGAGCACGGCGCCAAGATCGCCCAGGCCGCCGAGGCCCTGGGCCGCACCCCGCGTGAGCACGCAGACGAACTGTCGGGCCGGTTCCGGGCCCTGGGCGCGGTACTCGGTGCCACCAACGACTTCTTCATCCGTACCACCGACGATCAGCACACGGCGGTGGTGCAGCAGCTCATTCAGCGCATGCACGACAAGGGTGACATCTACAAGGGCAGCTACGGCGGCTGGTACTGCACCTCATGCGAGACCTTCTACAACGAGGGCGATCTGGCGGAGGGGCAGCAGTGCCCCACGCACCAGCGCCCCGTGGAGTGGATCGAAGAGGAGAACTGGTTCTTCCGTCTGTCCGCGTATCAGGAGCGCCTGCTCGCGCAGT
>CANJMX010000001.1 GCA_947475125.1 Actinomycetota bacterium | reverse complement strand
CCGTCGTAGTTGCTCTCGTCCTTCACCAGCAGGCTGCGGGCCGTGAGGTAGAAGCCCGAGAGGGTGCTCTGGTGCAGGTCGCGGTCGAGGGCGTCGTGCAGCATGAGCCACTCGTCGAGTGCCACCGGTACCCCCTCGTCGCGAAGCGCAGTGAAGAGGCCCTCAAACATCTGTTAGTGGGGCAACCTCTGGCGAGAGTCCATCAGTCATCTTGGGAAGGTGGCTTGCCTTGAGCCTGCTCTGCGTCGCCCTGAGTGAACCACTCCACGGTCGCGGCGAGCCCCTCTTCGAGGGAAACCTCGGCTGTGAAGCTGAACATCTCGGTTGCGCGGGAGGTATCAAGGCAACGGCGGGGCTGTCCGTTCGGTTTCGTTGCATCCCATTCGATGCTGCCGGTAAAGCCGATGGCATCGGCGACGATGGTTGCGAGGTCCCGGACCGAGATCTCTTGCCCCGACCCGAGGTTGACCGGAGCGGGATCGTCGTAGTGTTGAAATGCGAGCACGATGGCTCGCGCTGCATCGCCCACGAACAGGAACTCCCGGCTCGCGCTGCCATCTCCCCAGAGGGTCACGGGCACGTTGCCCGCGTCGCGCGCCTCGATCATTTTTCGGATCAGCGCCGGAATCACATGCGACGTTTCGAGGTCGAAGTTGTCCCGCGGTCCGTAGAGATTCACGGGGAGCAGGGTGATCGCTTGCATCCCGTACTGGAGCCGATATGCCTGCGCCTGGACCAGAAGCGCTCTCTTCGCCACGCCATATGGCGCGTTCGTCTCCTCGGGATATCCGTCCCAGAGCGAGTCCTCACGAAATGGTACCGGCGTGATCTTCGGGTACGAGCATACGGTGCCGGTTTGTAGGTACTTCTGGATACCCGCTTGGCGGGCATGCTCCATGACGAGCGCACCCATCATCATGTTCGAGAAGATGTAGCGCCCGGGATTCCGCTGGTTCGCGCCGATTCCGCCAACCTCAGCGGCAAGGTGGACGACGGTGTCGGCGGGCATATCCCTGAACATTCGCTCGACGTCCACCTCACGCGTAAGGTCGTAGTCACGCGACCGGGGGACGTGACAGATGGCGCCCTTGTCCCGAAGCAAGGCCACCACGTGGGAACCGAGGAACCCTGCTCCCCCGGTCACGATGACGTTTACCCCGTCTACGTCCACCTTGCACCTCCAAGTTGCCTGCGGGCACCCTACCGCGTGGTCGTTTCGCGGGGTCACTCACGACTGAGAAGCCCGACGGCCGCAAGCGGAGTACGCAGGATGCGGGGCCAGTCGAACTGCTGTGCATAGCCGATCGCATCGCGCCGTCGCACTGCCCACAACGCGGCGTTGGCATGGATCTCCTCGATGGCAGCAGCGAGCGTTTCCGGGGAGTGGGAGGTCACAAGTGCCCCGGCATCTCGGGCCAAGGAATCGGCATTCGGCGCAACACGCGTGGTGACGATAGGCAGGCCCGCTCCAAGGTACGCCTTCAACTTGCCCGGGTCGGCGTACTGGGTGAATGAATCATCCGACTCTACGTAGGGAGCGCACCCGACAGTGGCCGCCGCCAGAAGCCGCTCCACGTCCTGGTGCCTGTGCACGAAGCCGTGAAAAGTGACGCGCTCGGCGATTCCGAGGTCATAGGCCATTGTCTCTAGGCGTTCGCGCAGTGGCCCCTGGCCGATGATGTCGAGGTGCACCGGGCGCCCGTATTGCGCGAGCCGTGCCGTTGTCTGCAGCAACGTCCCAACTCCCTGGCGTTCCACTAGATGCCCCAGGTAGACGAGGTGCCATGTGGGTCCAAGCTCCTCGCGACATTGCGGGACCCGATCGAGCCAAGCCCCCATCGGAACGATGTGCACCGGCGCGATGTCAGGAGGACGAAGTCCATGCCGTTGGTCTCGCCCATCGCGGGCCGCAGTCGAGAGTTCGAAGCGAGCAGTCGCATGCGTGCAGGCAAACGAATCCAAGGCGTCATATGCCCTCGTGGTCATCCCCGCACCGAAGCGATCTGGCACAAAGTCGACGCACCACTGCACCACTTGCCGGACGTTTCCGCGCCGCCTATCGATGAGGCCGCGCGCCACGGCGAGGACATTGAAACCGAACCAGACATCCGTGGGTTGTCGGGGAGTACGCACAAGCATATCGAGGGGGTACGTCCACGGCGGGGCGTGGGGCAACCGGACCCGCCGTCGCTCTGCGAGGTCACCATCACGCCACCTGCTGATGACGTGCCCCCCCCGCTCTTCGGCGCCAAGTGGGTGCTGGACCATCAGCAAATCGGCGACGCCCTCACGAAGCAGGTACTCCCGCAGCGCCTGCGCCGGACCGTCCATGAAGCCGCTCGTCTCAATGCGAACCGTGGCCTGCGGGATGATCATGCTCGCGTCATGCATGGCGATGACCTGCGTTCGCAATGGTGGTGAGGACGGTATCGATCGCCAGAAGCACAGCGGTGGCGATGATGTCAACCATAAGAACCTGTACGAGCGTTGCATGCCAGATCAGTAGAGCGAGTGCCTGCCCGGCGGCACAGGCCAGGGCGATGTACCCGATACCGTTCTCCCCCCGCGTAAGGAAGAAGTTGATGCGAAGTGTTGCGACGCTGACCAGGACCATCGCACCGCAGTAGAGCGGGAGGATGCTGGCGCCCGCCGCAAACTCGGAACCGAACGCGAGCATCATCAGCGGCGTCGCTGTTGCCCAGCAAAAGGCGGTGAACGTAATGCCGAAGGCAACCGTGGTGAGCGTTGCGCGGAGAAGGATGTCTCCGGATGAGCGGTTCTGTGCGTGGCGGATGGCGACTCGCGACTGCATGATTGGGATGATGGCAGCGGGCACGAACAGTGCGATCTTCGCGATAAGCCCGGCAGCCCCAAACGAACCTGCCGCATCTGCCGATAGTGCCCCCTTCACGACGACGATGTCTGTGTTGGCGAGCGCGGTCACCGCAAGCAAGCCGAGGCTCATCGGGAGCACCTTCCGCAGCGCCCGCTGCGTGCGAGGCCCGGTAAGGGCCTTGCGGGAGATGTGCCACCCCCTAGTCTTTATTGCCGCGATCGCGATTGCCGCTGCGCCGCCGATGACGGTGGCGCCGAGTGCGCCATTGAGGCCGAACCCGAGTAGCAGCAGGCACACGAGCGCCAGCAGGCGGGCTCCCGCACCGGTGACGAGAGCTGCGCTGTAGGCGATGAAGCGCTGTCTGCCTTGCAGTACGCCGATGAGGGGAATCAGCGGAATGGCCGTGGCAAGCGCAAGCCCGGTGAGGATGACCGGAACCCAGCTGGAGATCTGGAGGAGCGAGCTCAGCCACGGACTGAGGAGGATCGTGACCCCGGCCAGTCCGAAGGTCGCAACGAGCGCAACGGTTGAGAGAGCATCGGCCTCCAGTGGGTCGACGTTGCCGCCGGCCGCTTCTGCTGCGACGTCGCGGGCCACGAACAACTGGACTGCCCCGAAGGGCAGCGTCACGATCATCACGATTGATCCGAGCGTGGCCACCACCCCGAAATCGGCCGCGCCGAGCCAGCGCGCAGCCATTAGCTGGTAGAGGTAGTTGAGCCCGCTCAGGGTAAGAATGGCCGTCATCACGACCGCTCCAGCCTGCACAGCTCCGGTAGTGCCCGGCGCGAACAGTCGGCGGCGTTGTGGGCTTGTCATGTGCTCGCGTTCGCCAATGGGGTGTTCAAGGGGCCCGCGGGTGTTCTCAGGGTGCGTTGCTCAGCCGTCTTCAGGACCTCACGGATGACGCATGCATCGGAGGCACCGCCCTATGAACCTGCTCGTCAATGACGAATCGCTACCCTAACAGAGTGGTTTTCCCCGGCGAGTTGATGAGTACGTACGGACGCCGCTGCGCTTGCGGCGGAGTCCCCCCTGCGATGGCTCGCACGTAGTGCGGATCCTGTGGATGAGCTGGCGTGACACGCGTCACCCGCGAGCTGGCGGCGCGGAGGTCTACACGCAGGAAGTTACAAGGCGCCTAGCAGCTCGTGGACACGAGGTCACGTTGTTCGTAGGTGCTGCACCCGGCGTGCCCAGGGAGGAGGTGCTGGAGGGCGTTCGCGTTGTCCGGCGCGGTGGCGCGGTCCTCACGCGTGTCCACGCGGCCTTGTTCGCCCGCCGACGGAGTGCCGGATTTGACGTCATCGTGGAGGAGATCAATACGCTCCCGTACTGGGCGCGCCTTTGGTCGAGAGTTCCCGTGATGCTCTGTATCCACCAGATCGCGGGTGAGGTCTGGGACTGGGAGGCACCGCGGGGTGTTGGGCGGATCGGCCGCGCCAGCGAGCCATTCCTTCTCTCGTGTGCACGATCGAGCGCCATCGTTCTGTCAGACTCAACGAAGCACGATCTCATGCGGTTTGGATACGCCCCCGCCCAGATACTCGTGATCGCGCCAGGGTTGTCAATCGCACCGCGAGCGGCGGCGGCTGAGCAGGAGCGGAACTACAAGCGCGTTGCCTATGTCGGGCGACTTGCGCCGTCGAAGCGGGTTGATCATGCGATCAAAGCAATTGCGGAACTCGCGCGCTCCGGTACCGAGATGCACTTGGACATCGTCGGAAGGGGTCCGGTCGCCGTCAAGGAATCGCTGAAGCGCGAGGCATCGCGCCTCGGCATCACCGGTCAGGTGGTGTTTCATGACTTCCTCGAGGCCGAGGCACGGGATGTGGTCCTGGGCCGCGCCGCGGCGGTGGTGATGACGTCGGTTCGCGAGGGATGGGGGATGTCAGTGACTGAAGCGGGTGCTCTTGGAACGCCAAGCGTTGTCTACAGGTGTCCGGGACTTGTGGATTCGACGATCGATGGCGTCACCGGAATTGTGGTCGACCCGACCCCGCGTGCACTCGCTCAGGGCATCGGTCTGCTGACGGGCGATCATGCGCTGTGGAGTCGATTGAGCGAAGGGGCACGTATTCGCACCCGGGAGCTTACCTGGGAGCGCACCTCGACGGAATTCGAGGCGGCGCTCCAGTCGCGGGTTGATGCCGTATGACTTCGCTGCCGCGAGATCTGACGAATGACGATCGCCGGCCCACCGTTTCGATCGTTATCCCCACTCTCAACGCTGAGGCCTATCTCGACGAGTGCCTGTCATCGGTCATGGTTCAGGACTACCCGCGTGACCGAGTGGAGTTACTTATCGCGGATGGTGGCTCAACGGACAGCACGATTGAAATCGCACGCCGCCATGGGATCAGCGGAGTTATCCCCAATCCCCTCCGGACTGGAGAGTCCGGCAAGGCCTTCGCGATTCGGGAGGCGACGGGCGAGATCATCCTCCTCCTCGACTCCGACAACATCCTCGTCGGCAGTGACTGGCTCACTCGCATCGTCGCGCCGTTCATCGATCCCGAGGTCTGGGGGTCGCAGTCGAAGTCGTTTGCGTACCGGCGCTCCGACCCGGCACTCATCCGCTACAACGCTCTGTTGGGCGCGGGGGATCCGCTCACCGTGTACGCGGGCAACTACGATCGCCTCTCGGTGTTCACCGGCACCTGGACGGGATGCGCACATGTCGAGGAGCGCCGTTCGGGTTGGACGCGCGTCATCATCGATCCCGATGCAATCCCAACGCTCGGAGCAAACGGCTTTGCATTTCGCGCGGATGTCCTCCCCGACGAGGTCCGTGACCAGCCCTACTTCTTTGACATCGACGTCGCGGCGGGTCTCATCCGTGGCGGCCATCTCGTGGTGGCACTCGTGGATGTACCCATCGTGCATCTCTTCTGCCGCGACGTCGCCACCTATAGGCGTAAGACGCGCCGTCGGGTGGACGACTTCATGTGCCATCGATCCACGTCCGCACGTTCCTACGGCTGGGGTCGGCAGCGTCGGGGCATCGTGCGCTTCATCGTATCGACGGTCTTGGTGTTCCCCCTCGTGATTGATGCGATGCGCGGCTGGCGACGCACACATGATCCCGCGGTCTTCCTCCATATCCTCATCGCGTGGATCACGTTGCTGACATACGTTGGCGGCGTGATCCGGGGCTTCCGTGCCCCGTCGGAGTTCGACCGATCCGGCTGGCGCCAGTAGGCACCCGGTAGTTATCGGTCGTAGTACCTGAGGATGCGCATGCGGTAGAAGACGGCGGCCGTGTCCCACAGTGCTCGAGTGATCGCCCTGACGTCAACCCCGGATCCGCTGAACTGATACCGGATTACAACGGGCCCTTCCTCGATGCGCGAGAAGCCGAAGTGCCGGGCAAGCGCGAGCACCTCCAGATCGAAGGCATATTGCTTGACTAGGACCTTGGGCAGGACCGCCGCGAGTACCTCGCGGCGGAAAAGTTTCAGCCCCACTTGCGTGTCGCGCACATGCAGGCCGAAGAGAATGCGCACGAGTGTCTGGTAGGCCACTGACCCCATGCGCCTGGACCGCGGGTAGTCCACGATCGACCCGGGATGTCGCTTCGATCCGATGATTGCGTCGAGGCCCCCATCCTCCGCTGCCGCCAAGTACTCCGGGAGAAGGGCTGCATCAAGGTCGAGATCGGCGTCGATCCATGCAACCCATCGGCCTCGTGCGAGAAGCGAGCCCTGGGTGAGCGCATTCCCCTTGCCCCGGTTGGCCGTGTACTCGACGACCGAGACGGATTCCGAGGCTCGAGTGCGCGCGGCATCCGCGGTGTCGTCGGTACTGCCGTCGGAGACGACGATTACCTCGAATCCAATGGCGTGTGCGGTCAGGACTCCGACGACGGCATCAATCGCCTCGCCGACGACGTGCGCCTCGTTGAAGGCGGGCATCACTACTGAAAGAATGAGCTCGTCCGGTTCGCCGCCGGTCGTCGTGCTGGGGTTGCTGTTGGTTGTCATCGGTGCTCCCCTAAAACGTGGGGTTCGTTCCCCAATCCCGCTGGAGGTGCAGGCAGTCGCGCAGGCCCCGTGGTTTCTCGGCACCATTCAGCGCCACGTTGACGAAGACGAGGTCGTCCCAGGTCAGTTCGGCCTTTGCAGGCGGCTTGCCGCCAGGCCCGACGCGGCTCAGCCCATCGGCGACGCAGGTCCATCCAGAGATGGGATACCCACTGGCGGTCGGGTTGTCGCGCGAGATCTTAATTGCCGAGGCCAGTTCCCAAGGCTGGACAAATATCGGGAGCCAATTCGGCTCATAAAGACTGTGTCCGAAGGTCATGATGACTTCATTTGGACGAACCCTTGGAACCGTTCGATTTATGACGTCCAGAATGTGAAGTTGACGCTCCCACGACTGCGTCCACAGATCGCGGCTGGTGAATGATGCGTTGAGACCAAGTACGGAACTGATCACCACCAGTGTGACGGCTGCGCCCACTGCGCCTTCGGGACGCCCAAGGATGCCTGCAACGATGAGGCCCACGAATGCAAAGAGTCCGATCGCCACGAGGGCATAGCCGAACTGGGCGACGATGAGCATCCGGTTGTCGAGCCCGTACGGCCGTGGGACGTAGAAGTCGTCGGTCGGGATGAGTGAAGCCGTCCCGAGCAGCGACACCACAGCACCCAGTGCGAGCATCGTCCAAGCAGATCGAACTATTTGGCTGCAGCCGTCGACATGCCACGCCAAAACAGTTCCCAGTGCCGCGCAGATGAGGATGATGCCCACGGCCCACCACGCCGGGGCAGGAAATCTCATGAATGCATCTACCCAGGAATCGACGGTCCCTCGGACGACTTGCGCGGCGTGGTCAAGCGTCCCCCCAATCGTCCGCGAGGCGATCCTTCCTGAGCTGGTGGCCCGGAAGTAACTGATGATCACCGCCCCAATGGTGGCGGCCCCGCCGATTATGACAGCGCGTGCCACGCGACGATCGACGATCCAGATGTACGCGATCGCAACAGGTGTAACGCCTGCAATCGTCTGGTAGAAGGTGCTTGAGATGATCAGCAGGGCAGTGGCGGCTGCGCCGAGTGCCCAAAGGCGCCCAGTCGTCGTCGACCTCACAGCCAGGGCTGCGAGCAGCAGGCCGGCGAGGAACGAGATCAGCATCGCTTCCGCGGCGAGCATTGGCCAGAGGCGCAGGCTGTCGGCGCCTTGGAACGTCGCGACGAGCGCCACTGCACCTGCTCCCCAGAGTGGGGCGACCCGCGCGGCGCGAAGTACGACATAGAACAAGCCAAGGATGACCCCGAAGCCTATGAGCGCCGTCGCCGCATACAGCTTCCCGTGCTCGCCGAACGCTGCATACGCGATGTTCTGGATTAGGCACGCACCGGGAAGGGATGTGATCGCATCTCCGTTGACGCACGATGCGAGCCGAGCGCCGAGGTCTCCACTCCGGATGAAGCGCTGGGTTGCAAGTTCATCCCACTGATCGGAAAAGATCCCGCCTTGAAGCGCATATGAGCCAAACGCAAGCCAAGCGAATCCCATCGTCGCGGCAAACGCGGCAAGAGTCTCGCGGCGGGAGAGAGAACGCAAGATCGTTGCGCTCATGACGTTGCGGCGCACGCGAGTCAGCGCAGCATGAAACCAATTGATCATGTCAGCGTGACTCGTCTGATGCGCAGCAGACTTGCCTTGGCACGTCTAGCCCCTGTCCGCGCTTGCCGACCGGCGGGCACGGATGCTCATGTGCCTGCGCGCGATGTCGAGGTCGGCCTGCTTCTTGAGCACCACCCCCATAAAGGGCAGTTCATCCACGATCTTCGCCGGGTCCACGCCGGCCACCGCCAGCGCCTGAACCCAATCCACCAGCTCAGATGTACTCGGGCGCTTCTGCAGCCCGTCCATCTCACGCAGCAGGTAGAAGCCCTCCATGGCCGCCTGGATCAGGCGCTCATCGAGGCCCGGGTGATGCACCCGCACGATGCGCTCCATCTGTGCGTGGTCGGGGAACGCGATGTAGTGGAATACGCAGCGACGAAGAAAGGCGTCGGGCAACTCCTTCTCGGCGTTGCTGGTGATGATCACGACCGGTCGCTGCACCGCCGACACCGTCGCGCCGGTTTCGGGGATCTGAAACGACATGCGGTCGAGTTCCCACAGCAGATCGTTGGGGAACTCCAGATCAGCCTTGTCCACCTCGTCGATCACCAGTACCACGCGCTCGGGTGCTGCGAACGACTCACCCAGTTGCCCCAGGCGGATGTACTTGGCCACGTCGGCCGGGTCGCCCTCCCCGAACTGGCTGTCGTACAGGCGCTGGACGGTGTCGTACACGTACAGGCCATCTTGGGCGCGCGTCGTGCTCTTCACCGGCCAGGTGATGAGGGGCATGCCCAGCGCTTCGGCGACGGCCTCGGCAAGCAGGGTCTTTCCAGTACCGGGCTCGCCTCGCACCAGCAGCGGGCGCTCGAGTGCCACGGCCACGTTCACGGCGGCCTGCAGGTCTGGCGATGCGATGTATGTGTCGGTTCCAATGAAGTGCATGATTCCTATCGTCGCATGCGGCGCCAGAGCGATGACCCGATGCCCGCGAGCAGCAGCAGGGCAGCAATGATCGCGATTATGGGAAGCGCCCATGGCACGTCGAGCGTCGGCGCGCCCTGTGGCGGCTGCGGAAGCCCCGACGGTGGGGGCTCGGGTGCCGGCGCCGGGGCGATGTCTGTTCGCGACCGCGGGGTTGTGAGCTGTTGCTGCGCGGCTGGACCGGAGCCGACGACGGCATCGGTGATCGCCTGGTTCACGGCATCGGCGAACGCGGCGTACTGGGGCGCAGTGTTGCGATGACGCCGCACGTATGTCAGCGAGCCGCGTAGATCGGCTACCGGGTACGCGTAATCCAGGCGCCCGTTCGTGAAATAGTCGGCGACTACTTGTCGCGGCGATGCCGTTGCCGTGCCGAGTGCGCAGGTCAGTGCTACAGCCGTCAGCGTCGCGACAACCGCCGGCCTCATCGCCGCCGCCCGAGTTGTCGTCGCAGTCGCGGCACGTACCGCGCCGCCTCGAGAATGATGCCCTTTGACATCTTCGACGTGCCATCCACGCGGTCGCGAAAGGTGATGGGCACCTCGCACACAGTGAAGCCCAGAAGGATCGCCCTGTAGGTCATCTCCACCTGGAACACATAGCCCGCAGCCGCGACCTCGTCGAGGGGGATGGCCTCGAGTACCTGCCTGCGGAAGCATTTGAACCCGCCGGTGAGATCGTGCGGCTGAACGCGCAGCACCAGACGGGCGTAGGCGGAACCGCCCCGGCTAATCGCCCGCCGCACGATGCCCCAGTTCTCGATGTGCCCGCCGGTGACGTATCGCGACCCGAGGACCAGATCCGCGTTTGACGCCGCACGGATGAGCGATGGGAGGGCGGCAGGATCGTGCGAGAAGTCGCAGTCCATCTCGACGATGAGATCGGCGCCGCGGGAGAGGACGTCACGGAACCCGTCACAGTAGGCGGGGCCGAGACCCTCCCTTTTGGTGCGGTGAAGAACAGCTATACGGGCATCGCCCGCCGCGGCCTCGTCGGCAATGCGGCCAGTGCCGTCGGGTGAGTCGTCGTCGATCACCAGCACGTGCCCGTCGATGCCACTGCCGTCGAAGACAGCCAGAAGGCCGGCGACCATCAGACGCAGGTTCTCGCACTCGTTGTAGGTGGGAAGGCACACCCACACCACGGGGTTGCCGTGCCCGTCTTCGGCACCATCGCTCACGTTGGGCGAGTCTACCGGGGCGCACACAGGCATCACGGCGCAGGTTGGTACGGTCACAGAGTGATGCAGGCACTTGTTACCGGAATGACCGGCTTCGTCGGAGGGCACCTCGTCGCCTCGCTCCTTGGCGACGGCTGGGAGGTTCACGGCACCCTGCTGCCCACTGCAAACGAGGTGCCACCACCCGGCACCAGCGGGACACCCGCCGACATCACCGACGCGGGGGCCATGGCCGACCTCATTTCCGATGTTGTGCCCGATGCCATCTTTCACCTGGCCGGTGCTGCCTCGGTTGGCCAGTCGTTTACCGACCCAGCAGAGACGTGGCGCGTCAACGTCGAGGGCACACGTGGGGTGCTCGAGGGCATGCGGCGCTCCTCGCCTCATGCGCGGATGGTCATCGCTTTGTCGGGCGAGGAGTACGGCCGGGTTCCCCTGCATGAGCTGCCGGTCACCGAGGACACCCCGCTCAACCCGCTGTCCCCGTACGCCGAGAGCAAGGTGGCTGCTGATGAGCTGAGCCGCGAGTACCACGCACTCCATGGCCTGGTTGTTTTGCGGGTGCGCGCGTTCAACCAGCTGGGTCCGGGGCAGGACCCCCGGTTCGTTGTACCGGCCATCTGCAAGCAGATCGCCGATGCCGAGGAGGCCGGCGACGAAGCGTGTCGGCTGCGCCTCGGCAATATCGACACCCGCCGCGACTTCCTCGACGTGCGGGACATGGTGGATGCCTACCGGCTGCTCATTGAACGGGGTGACCCCGATCGTGTCTACCTCGCTGGGCAGGGGCGCTCGGAATCGGTTCGCGAACTCGTGGATATCGTCGTGTCCCTCGCGCGGGTGCCCGTGGAGGTACTGTCCGACCCGACGCGCATCAGGGATGGCGAGCAATCCGACCTGTACGCGGAGCCCCGCGCCCTCAAGGAGTTGGGGTGGCAGCCACGTATCACCCTTGAGCAGTCCATTCAGGACACGCTCGATTACTGGCGCCAGCGCGCCCACATGGAGATTGGCTAGGTCATATGGCGAAGCGTGCGCTCATCACCGGCATCACGGGTCAGGATGGCTCGTACCTTGCGGAACTGCTTCTGGCGAAGGGCTACGACGTCTGGGGCGTCGTGCGGCGCTCGTCCAGCGAGAACTACGAGCGCATCGAGCACCTGCGTGACCGATTGCACCTCGTACAGGCAGACCTGCTCGACCAGCCGTCGCTCACCACCGCACTCACCGAGAGTGAGCCGGACGAGGTCTACAACCTTGCCGCCCAGAGCTTTGTGCCCACCTCGTGGACCCAGCCGGTGCTCACTGCCGAGTTCACCGCTGTCGGCGTGACCCGCCTTCTTGAGGCCATCCGCCAGGTCGACCGCACTATCCGCTTTTACCAGGCCTCATCCAGCGAGATGTTCGGGAAGGTCCTCGAGGTGCCGCAGTCGGAGGTCACACCGTTCTATCCGCGCTCGCCGTACGGCGTCGCGAAGGTCTACGGCCACTTCATCACCGTCAATTACCGTGAGTCGTACGATATCCACTGCTCGTCGGGAATCCTCTTCAACCATGAGAGCCCCCGGCGCGGCCTAGAGTTCGTCACCCGCAAGGTCAGCGATGGCGTGGCGCGCATCAAATTGGGGCTCGCAGGTGACCTGCCCATGGGCAATCTCGATTCCAAGCGCGACTGGGGATTCGCGGGCGACTATGTCGAGGCGATGTGGATGATGCTGCAGCAGGACGAGCCCGACGACTACGTGGTGGCGACGGGCGAGACCCACACGGTCGAGCGCCTTGTGGAGGTCGCATTCTCGCACGTCGGACTCGACTGGAAGGACCACGTCACGCTCGACCCGCGCTTTGTGCGCCCGGCAGAGGTGGACCTGCTCATCGGCGATCCGGCGAAGGCCGCGGCGAAGTTGGGCTGGACGCCAACCGTCAAGTTTGAGCAATTGGTGCAGATGATGGTGGACGCCGATCTCGAGAGGCTCGGGTAGCCAGCCGGTTCCCGCCGCCTCAGCTCGGCGCCCAGCCCAGATGCTCGTGTGGCCGGAATGCCTCGTCGCCTCCCTCATCAGCGATCGTGCGAACAAGCAGCGATTGCCTGTCGGGGTTCCATGCAGTGGTCATTGGCTCACGCCCGAGCCCGTCTTCTGAATACAGCCAACCTGCCACCGGGCCACACATGAGGTTCCCTGGCGGCGGCGCACCACCCACCAATCCCGCGAAGTGGCCGTCTGTGTCAAGTGCCATGTGCACGGGATGGAATGCATCCCCTTTCGCCGCGTGCTGAAGCAGCACCCCGAGTGGTCCGTCTGGAGGAAGCGCCAGATGTCGGAATGTCGTGGGTGCCAGCCCGTAGAAGTGGCGTTGGGTTGCGGGGTCGAGCAGGCGCCACAGGCGCTGCGCGCCCAGAAGCGGTCGCTGAAGGTGATCGCCAATGGCCTCCTCCGGCGCGCGTTGATCGAGGCGTCCACCGAGAAGCTGGCTGCCCATGCCGTGGTGGGCGAGGAGCGGCTGCGTGCCGGGCATCATGTCGCGTGGCGCGTAGCCAACCACGGCCTCGGCGGTCACTCCCGGCGGCAGTGGGTCCTGCGCGATCAGCCGTCGGCCCGTGCGGTGGTCAATGCACCTCAGCACCGGCTCGCAGCCGTACGACGACAATCGCACCAGCACCGGACCCGCCCCGACGATGCACGACCCGGCGGGGAGTCCCTCGTCGTAGGTGTAGAGCGCCCGCCCACCGTTGTCATCATCCACCCAGAGCAACGGAACGGTGGTCGACGGTGGTGGTGATCCGAACAGTCCCTGCCCCGTCCCGGCGATGCGCCACGGGGTGGCGCTCGGTGTGGTGTCGAGCACCTCGGCAGCCCAGCCGTCGGGAATGTCGCGGTGCACCGGTTGGGGCTCCGATGCCGATGCGTTGCTGGATGCCGCCGCCTGAAGGCCTCCCCACGGCGCGCGCCAGAGGATCTCCTGCGGCGCCCTGATCGAGGCGTCCCGGATGTCCGACATGATCTGGGCGGTGTCGGGTGGCAGCCCCGCCGGCACGTCAAGGGCGGAGCGGCGCACCGCCACCGAGGTGACGTCCTCGTCGCGTGCCCAGCCCGCCCGCAGGTCGGTTGCATTGAGCGGGCCCGACGAGAACCCGGGGCGTACGGCGTCTGGATGCAGCGTCACCACCCATCGCGGAGCCTGCACGCCGTCTGCCAGCGAAAGGATGTCCTCGACCAGCGTCGGGTCGGTGCGCGCGATGTCAGATGCGCCCACCAGTACGTAGCGCCCGCGTGAATCCGCGGCCTCAGCGACCGGCAGCACCTCCGCGTCCATGCAGGTCTGCCCCTCAAGGACGGATTCGCCCTCGTCATTCAGCATGGTCAGGCCCGGCGCCCACTCACGCTTGAGCCGAGCGAGTCGTGCAGGGTCGAACACCTCGGGTCGCAGGCGCCGCAGCACCGACTCGAACCCTCCCTCGATCTGGTTACCCAGGTCCATTCGTGTGAAGCCGATGCGCCGATAGAGCAGCGTCGCGTCGGGTGCGGCCACGCCCATGTGATCCGCAGCCACCAGCCGTAGCCAGTAGTCCCAGTCCTCATGCCCTACGTCAATCGCCGGGTCGAACCGGACGCCACTATCAATGGCGCGCCTCGTCACCAAGGCGGCGATGGGGCAGATGTTCACGTAGTGCAGCAGATACGCATTGAAGGGCGGTGGCGGGAAGGTGTCATCCCGGTTGCCGAAGCACTGGACGGCAGGGTAGGCGAAGTCGCTATGCGGGGCAGCCTCGAGCGCGGCGACAAATGCCGCGAGCGATCCGCTCGTGAGCATGTCGTCGGCATCGAGGAATACTGCGTGGGTACCGCGCGCCTGGTCGAGACCGGTGTTGCGGGCATTGGCCACGCCCCGGTTGCGTGGCAGCTCGATGACGCGCACCGTGGGGATCTGCGAGGCTGTCCCGAGCGCGACACGGGTGTCCTTCCCGGGTGATGCATCATCCACGACGAGAATCTCGGCGGGCGGCAGGGTCTGGCGGCGAAGTGAGTCGATACCCCGAAGCAGCAGTTCACCGGCTTCGAAGCACGGCATGACTGCGGTGATTTCGGGGATCATTGCGATGTCTCCCCGACGAGGGATTGCACCGCGAGCACGGGATCGGCAGGCAGGGTTCCCAGCCAGCGCGCATCGGGAATCCGTCCGCCGTTGGCTGTCGCGGTGACGAACACGTTCCATCCGCATGCGGCTGCGGCCTCGAGTAGCGCCCACGACTGCACGAGGTCGTCCGCGATGACAAACGTGCCTCCCCGTGGGGTCCAGCCAAGGGCAGCGGCGAGAAGCGCCTGAGGGCGTGCGGCGACGGCAGTGGCCCCGACGCGACGCAATTCACCTGCAATATGTTCGCAGCGGCGGTCCCCGCCCTCGTCTCCCAGCACCAGCACCCGGGCATGTGGTCGCGCGGTCGCCACCGGCTCGGGCACCGGCACCAGCGCGATTCGGTGTGACGGCACGCCGACGTCCTCAAGCATCCGTCGGGTCACCTCGTCTTCGACGTGAAAGGTGCTCACGAGATTTGCGCCACGCATCGCGACCATGCGCGCCTCGTCCCACGTCGACGATCCTTCGGCGGGCAACACGTACTCGACCGAGGTCAGCATGCCATTGCCGCGTATCGCGTGGAATGCCAGCGCCGCACGCGGGCAGTCCCAAACGATGATGCGCTCTGCGCCCATCGCTTGGCAGGCCCCCAGTAGGGCTGCCTCATCATTTGGCGGGTGCGCCGCGCGAAGGGCCCGGTGAGGTAGGCCCATGCGTGCAGCAAGTGCGGATGCGGGCGCCCTACCGTTGGCGAACGACGCGAGTTCGATTGAATCGCCCAGTGCCAGCGAGCACGCGATGGCCAGCCGCGGCGAGGGCGTCAGCCGCTCGGTCACCAGCAATGTCCGTCGGCTCATACAGCCTCCGGCAGCGCCAGCAGGTCGCGGTAGGCCGTACGCATGGCGTCGCTCGTGGCATTGCGCGAGAGAAGAGCCTCGGCCCGTTGCCGACCTCTTCGCCCGATCGCCTCGCGTGTATGCGGGTCGGCCAGCGCAGCAAGGGCGGCAGCGATCGCCGCCGGAGCGCGCTCGGACACCAGGATTCCGGCGTCATCGCCCACTAACTCGGGGATGCCACCGATTGCAGGGGCGACCACCGGCACCCCGCACGCCATCGCCTCGCAGATCGCGAGGGGCGAGGCCTCGAAGCGGCTGGTGAGCATCACCACGTCGTGCGACGCATACGCAGTGGCCATGTCATCAACGATGCCGGGCAGTGACACCTGGTCGGTGAGACCCAGATGGGCCACCTCACGACGCACGTCGGGCATGAGCGGACCATCACCGGCGAGCGTCAGCGTGACGTCCAGCCCGCCCTCGCGTGCGGCGGCGATGGCCCGCACCGCGAGCAGGGGGTCCTTGTCGTCGGAGATGCGCGCGGGCATCAGCACCCTGAGTGGTCCGGCAGCGCCGTCGAATGGGCTCTGCATGAAGTGCTGCAGGTCGATGGTCGGCCGCACCACGCGAATGCGGTCGGGTGGCATCCCGTACCCCTCGACAATGCCGGCCAGGTCGTCGGACACCGCAATGGCCATGTCGATGCCACCCGCATACAGAGCGCAGGCGTAGTGCGGGTACCCGCGACCAGGCCCCTCCTCTCCCTGTAGGTGGGCCACCACCCGCGGAGCCGGAACCAGCTGCGACAGCGCAGGAATGGCGTCGTAGCCCTCGCGGCTATTCAGCACGTGGACCACGTCCACCCGATGTCGTCGCGCAAGGTCCACGATGGCCCATGTCACCATGGCCCGTGGCACAAGATCACTGAGCACCCGCACGTCGGCGCCGCGTGCACGTGCGTCATCTACGCGGTCGTTCGACGCCGGGTGCGTCGTCGCGACCATCACCTCTACACCGTCCGCAGTGAGGTCTGCGATCAGGTCAAGGGCCACCTGGTCGGCGCCTCCTACGCCCAACCACGGCAGAAGCACCATCACGCAGGGATTTGGCGCCGGGCCTGTCTCGCGCCGTCCGCCCCCGACGTCCCGTTTATCTGATGAGATGGAGGCCATGAATACTGTTTCTACCCTATCGGAAACCCCTGCCACCTCAGGCATTGCAGTATGCGAGGTCAGACGCAGCGCGCCGGGCGAACAGGTCGGCGACGCCTTCGCCGCGATGCTGCGTGGTGCGGACGCACCGCTTGTGGTGATCGTCCGCCCGGGTTGGACGGCATTGTTCACCGCGGCAGTGATCGATTCTCTTGCGCTGGCAGCCACTGCATGCCCAGCGCTTGGTGGCATCGCGCTCATGCCCGGGCACGGCGAGGGCGAACCCGCCCTTGGCCCAGCGCTCGATGGCGATGCGGTGGATCTGTCTGTTCGTCCGGTGGCGCTGCTGCTTGATTCACGTCGTGCGGCGATGGCCGTAGGCACGCTGCCCGTCGGTGGCGGTGACCCATGGGTGGAGGTCGCTGAGTGCCTGCGCCGCGCCGGCGTCGTTGTCGAGCGACGCACGATCAGGGGTGGCGCTACTGTGCCACCACCTGAGGATCTTCCGGACGTCGTGCCCGCGGTCGATCCCTCGCTCTGCCTGGCCGGATCGGTTGCCCGCCGAGCCTTGCCCGACGACCCCGGTCATGTCGTCGGGCGTGAGTGGATTGCGCTCTGGGTGCCGGAGCCCGATGACCCCGCAGCACCGGAGGTCGGGCTACGCCGCCCCGACGCATCCTGGCGCCAACTCGCGTTCGTGCTTGCCGAATCCAAGGCAGGGGCGGCACCCGTGCAGTTGGACGATGCCTCGCCCGTCCTCGGGTGGGTCATGCCCGATGGGCTGCCGGGCGGTATCGCCCTGATGGTCTTTCACACCCCTGACGGCCGACCGGTGCTGGCTGAGGCCGACGCGGAGGTCCCGCCGGGCACACCGGAGCGGTTGCTGGGGTGGGCACTTGGTGCGCCAACCCCGGCAGCGGATCCGGGGGCCATGCGGCCCTTGGACGCCGTGGAGGTCGCGGGTGCCCAGCTGTTCCGTGCACGTCGCCCCGGAACCCGCGCGCTGTTCGTTCGGCCACAGAACGGCGGGCTCACCGCCGAGCCGGTGCCCGGTCAGGCGCCGGCGGGCTATGCATCGGCGTCCCCTGGCAGCGGACTCGTTCCCATCATCCGCGACGGCACCGTCATCGGCCACGGCCCGACGAGGTCGGCGACATCGGGCGTGGTGCTGATCGGCGACCGCCCCGAGCAGTACGTGCAGCCTCCTGTGGGTGCTGTTGGACGCCTGCGCCGTGGCGCCGCTGCCGAGGTGCGCCGGCGCAGGGCGCAGGCGTCGGCGGCGGTCATCGTGCTTCCGTGGCTCACCACGGGTGGCGCGGATATCTTCATTACGGGCCTCGTGGAGTCGCTGCGTGATCGCGGCCTGCGGGCGCACGTCGTGCTCACCTACCCGGGCGACCAGAGCCCGGGTGATCGCCGCGAGATGATCGCCCCGTTCGCCACCGCCATCACCTGCGCGCCCGAGGCCATGCCCGGCCAGCCGCTGCCATCGGTGCTCGCCGGCATTGCCCGGCGCGAGCGCGCCGGGCACGTGATCATCTGCGGCGGATGGCAGGCCTACGCCGGGCTTCCGGGCCTGCGCGCCGCGCTGCCCGGCGTGCGCGTCATGGACATCCTCTTCAATGACTTCGGGCATCTGGCGTCAAACCGGCGCATGGCCCCGTGGATCGACATGACCGTATGTGCGTACGACGGCCTCCGCGACCTGCTGGTGAGTGGGTTCGGCGAGGACCCCTCCCGCGTGACGACCACGTACATCGGTATCGATGCCCAGCGCTTCCGGCCGGCAGGGGCGATCACACGGGCGGCGCTCAAGCGTGACATGGGTTTTGATCCCACCCGTCCGCTGTGGGGCTACGCGGGGCGCGTGGCCGACGAGAAGTGCCTACCGGACTTCATCGCGGCGATCAGGATGGTGCATGGCGAGGTTGACGCGCAGTTCGTGGTGCAGGGCGAAGGCCCCGCCGTGCCGGCCGTGCAGCGGGCCATCCGGACGGCTGGCGTCGATGTGGTCGTCCGGCCTTTCCAGCCCGATCAGCTCCCGATGCTGCAGGCACTCGACGCCTATGTGCTGCCGTCACGCGTGGAGGGCATCCCGCTTGCCCTGATGGAGGCAGCAGCCTGCGGCGCCGTGCCGGTGGCGACGGCGGTTGGCGGGGTGCCCGACCTGGTGGTGCCGGGGCACACCGGCTTTCTGGCAGAGGCAGAGCGGCCCGGTTCGCTGGCGGCCGCACTGCTGGCCTTGCGGGACACACCCGAGTGGCTTCGTGACGAGATCGCCCATCGCGCCCGTTCGCGTGTGCACCAGCAGATGTCGTGGGAGGGAACGGTCGCGGCGTACGCGCGCCTGCTGGGCCTGCCCGGCTAGGCCGCGCCGGGCACGACACCCGTCGCCCGCACCATAAGCGACGGGTCACCCACCGACCAGCCCGTGCACGGGCTGGTCGTGCCGCGCCCGAGCACCTCGGCGGGCGTGCGACCGACACCGAAGCAGATGTTCACGGTCGTGGGCACCGTCTCGCCGACCGCAAGTGCGGCGAGCGCGCGCGCGGCGCTCCTCACCGGGATCCAGTCGCGTACCTCGCCGGACCCCGCGGGTGACGACTCGCCTGCGTCGTACGCGGCCTGCACGCGTGGCAGGAGCGCTCGTGGGTCGGCGTGGGCGCCGACGATGTTGAAGATTCGCGCTGCGACGGTGTTGGTATGGATGAGTGGCGCCACTCGCTCCATCGCCAACTTCGCCATGCCGTAGTCGCTGTTGGGCATGCAGGGGTCGTCCTCGCGGAACACCACATCGGGGCCGGGTGCCAGGCCGTACACGGCAGCCGAGCTGAGCAGCACCAGCCGCGCCGTCGGCGCCGAACGGGCGAGTTCATCGGCGATGCGAAGCGGGATCAGCGTGTTCGACCGCCAGATCTCCTGTGTGGATCCGTAGGTGCGTCCCGCCGCGTTCACGACGGCATCTGGCTGGGCCGTGGTCAGCACCCGATCGACAATCGATATCAATGTGAGGTCGCCATCTCCGCGTCCCCCATGGCGCACCACGCGGTGGCCGTCGGCCTCCAGCACATCGGCGACATGCTGGCCAACAGCACCGTTTGTGCCGGTGACCAGAATGGTGCGAGCGCTCACGGAAGGAACCGGGTGGGGTCCTCTGCGATGAGGTCGGCTGCGGCCTGGTAGTCGTCGATGCGCCCGAGGTCGAGCCAGAAGCCGGTGGTCTCGTGGCAGCGCACCCGGCCGCCGGAGTGGCGCACGCGCTCCATGAACGTGGGTACATCGGTGCGGACGCCGGGCTCGAGCAGGGGCAGCTGGGAGCCACTGATGACGTTGACCCCGATGCTCACGAGCACCTCGGTACTGGGCTTCTCGTGATACGCGACAAGGTCGCCGGCGTCGTCCACCTCGATGACCCCGAACTCCATGTCGGCACGGCGGCGCGTGACGCAGATGGTGGCCCCTGCACTCGACGCGGCGTGGGCCCCCACCACCGACGCAAAGTCGAGGTCGGTGAGGATGTCGCCGTTCATCAGCAGGATCGACTCGTCCGGGCCGATATCGCCGATATTGGCAACCGCGCCCATCGTGCCAAGTGGTGTCTCCTCCTCGTGGTACTCGATGGCGATTCCCTGGCGCTCGCCATCGCCGAAGTACGCGCGGATAAGGTGGCCGAGGTAGCCGATGCACAGGTCCACGCGCTCGAAGCCTTGGCGGGCGAGTTGCAGCAGCAGGATTTCCAGTATGGGGTGCTCGCCCAGAGGCATGAGCGGCTTGGGGATGATCGTGGTGTACGGTCGCAGCCGGCTGCCTATACCCCCGGCAAGGATGACGGCCCTGCTCATCAGACGAGATACTCGCCGACGCGGTACCGGGCGAGGTTGTCGCGCATGTACTGGATTGTGGACGCGAGGCCCTGGTCAAGCGTGGTCAGTGGGTCGTACCCCAGCAGTTCACGCGCCCGGGTGATGTCGCTCTGCAGTTCCAGCACTTCCGACTGGGCTGGCCGGTCGCGGTCTTCGTCGTGCACGATGATTGCGGCCGGATTGACGGCGGCGACGATGCGCTCGGCGACCTCGCCGACCGAATGGGATACGCCGGTGCCGAGGTTGATCTCGAGCCCCTCAACGCCCGTTGCGAACGCCGCTCGCACCATGCCGTCGACGGTGTCGGCTACGTAGGTGAGGTCACGGCGCGGCGAGATGGCCCCCAGCCGAACCTCGTCGCTCGCGAGCGCCTGAGTGATGACCGTGGGGATGAATGCCCGTGCAGATTGACGGGGGCCGTACGTGTTGAACGGGCGGATAACCACGACGGGGGTGTCGAATGAACGAGCGTATGACAGCGCCAGCTGGTCGGCGCCCGCCTTCGTGGCGGCGTAGGGCGACTGTGCGTGCACGGGGTGATGTTCGGAAATCGGTACGAACTGGGCAGTGCCATAAGTCTCCGAGGTGGAGACGTGCACCATGCGCCCCACGCCGGTCTCGCGCACGGCCTCGAGCACGTTGACCGTTCCGATGATGTTGGTCTGTACGTAGTGGTGCGGCGCAACGTACGAGTAGGGGATGCCGATGAGCGCGGCCAGGTGCAGCACGACGTCTGCTCCGTCGACGAGCCGGTTGATGCAACCCGGGTCTTCTACTGCACCGGCCTCGATTGTGAGTGCCTGCGGCCAGCGCACGGCAGCCTCGTCGAGGAAACCGATGGATGAGGTGGATGAGTAGCGCACGAGGGCACGCACCTCATGGCCGTCGGCGAGCAGGCGCTCCACGAGGTGGCTTCCGATGAAGCCGCCGGCTCCGGTCACGGCGAATGTCGTCATTTCCTGCAGGACCCCTGGTTGGTACCGGCACGCCTTACATTCTAGCCGCGTTGGCCACAGCGTACTTCTCGGGCAGGCTGTCGCAGCCATTGTGTCGGTGTCACCCGAGCGATCGCTACGATGCACGGTCATGTCATTTATCGCTCCCCACAATCGGCAGCTATTCGCCAATCTGGTGCGTCGCGAGGTGCGTGGCCGCTATAAAGGCTCGTGGCTGGGGATTATCTGGACCCTGATCACCCCACTCGTGATGATGGGTGCCTACACGCTCGTCTTCACGGTCGTGTGGCAAGTCGTGTCCATCACGCACTACCCGCTGTTCATCCTCACTGGTCTTGCGTTCTGGACCTTTCTCACCGGGTCGATGACCGTGGCCGCGACGAGCTTGGTGGGCAACGCCGATCTCGTGAAGAAGGTCGCGTTCCCGCGTCAGATCGTGCCGCTGGCGGCGATGGTGTCGCAGGGCATCACCGCCGCCGTCATGGTTGCCATCCTCATCCCGCTCAATCTCTGGCTCATGGATGGCAGCAGACTCGTGATGCTGCTGCTGCCGCTCGTCATCGTGGCATCGTGCGCGCTGGTGGCCGGGCTCGCCCTTGCGCTGTCGGTACTTAACGTGTTCTTCCGGGATACCGAGCACATCGTCAACGCCCTTTTGCTTCCCTGGTTCTTCCTCACCCCCATCCTCTACTCGTTCGACTCGTTCCCCCTGGCGACGTCCCACGAGTGGCTGCTGGATCTCCTCAAGTACGCCAACTTCGCGACGCCCTTCGTGCTGGCCATCCAGGACACGCTCTTCTGGGGTCGCATGCCGGAGACCAGCGTGCTCATCTACATCGTCGTCGTGGGAGCGGCTGTATTTGCAGGGGGCTACGCTCTTTTCCGGAAGATGCAGCGCGACCTGGCTGTTGAACTGTGAGTGATTTGCGGCCCGGCGAGATCCGCCTCGAAGGCGTCTCGCGGAAGTACCGCCTCCTGCTTGAGCGAAATCAGACGCTCAAGGAGGCCATCCTGCGACGACGCCGCAGCATCCACCGTGAGGTGTGGGCGTTGCGCGACGTGGATCTCCATATCGAGCCTGGACATGCCGTCGGCGTCATCGGTGCAAACGGCGCAGGCAAGAGCACGATGCTCAAGTTGCTCGCCGGCATCCTGCCGCCGAACGCCGGGCAGGTGCGCACGGGTGGCAAGGTGGTTTCGCTGCTGGAGCTGGGATCGGGGTTCCACCCCGATTTCACCGGCCGCGAGAACGTCATCCTCAACGCCTCCATTCATGGGATGTCGCGTCAGTCCGTGCGCGCGCGGATGGACGACATCATCGCGTTTTCCGAACTTGAGGGCTTCATCGACGCCCCGGTCCGCACTTACTCGAGCGGCATGTATATGCGGCTGGGCTTCTCGGTGGCCGCGGAGCTCGATCCGGACATCCTTCTGCTCGACGAGGTGCTCGCCGTGGGTGACGAGGCCTTCCAGAGCAAGTGCCTATCACGCATCGCGGACTTCCAGCGACGTGGCGTGACGATCGTGTTCGTCAGTCACAGCCAGTGGGCGATCCAAACGGTATGCGACCGGGCGATTTGGCTCTCGGGCGGCAATGTGGTGAGCGACGGCGACCCCGTGAAGGTGCTCGACGACTACCACAAGGGGCTGGCCACCTCGATGGGCGCCGACTCCGGTGCGGCCGTGGTGGAAGAGGATCACGGCTGGCGGTCGGCACGTATCGTCTCGGTCACCGTGTCCGGCGACGATGGCCCCACCAGCAGGTTGCTGTCGGGCGAACGCTGCATTGTTGAGGTCGTCTACGAGGTCAATGAGGACGTCAGCCCGGTGACGGCGTTGACCGTGCGTACGGTTGACGGTGCCCTGATCGCCGGTACCGACAACCGCGTGGCCGTTGATCAGCGGGCATCGGAGCGCGGCTTCCACCGTGCACGTTTCGTGCTGGCGCAGCTGCCGCTGATGGAGGGCCGCTTCGCCATCGACGTCAAACTCGAAGCCGATGCCGGTGGGTTCAGTTTTCACGAGGTCGAGCGCGCGGTGGAATTCACCGTCTTCTCAACAGGCCGTGGTTTCGGGCCTGTGGCGATTCTGGGCGACTGGGACGTCGCGGGGATCGACCGTCCGGATGCGGGTGAAGCGCTTCGCGCCTGAGTTGGCCCGACGCCGATCAACACAACGTGACGATGCATGGTGTTTGTGACCGTCTCCGACGTCACGCTGTGCATGAGGCCCAGATGAAAGATTCCGCCAATGGCATCTGATGCCCTTCTTGCCGCGATCTTCCACTCGCGCGTGCTCGGGCGCTTGCTCCGCTACCCGAGAGTCCGGAATGGGGCGTCTCGCGCCGGCGTTGGCCTGCGTTGGGGTCACGGCGTCGCTCGTAGCGCAGTACCTCGCCACAGGGCGCTCGCCCGGACGAATCCAGCGAATCCCTCGTTTGGCGTGGCAATGATGGCGCAGGATGCCGCGCACCTTCTGCCGATCGCGCTCGCTCCCGATCTCCTCGCGATCATTGACGACCTCGTCGTACTCGATGGGGGATCGCGGGATTCCACGCCCGATGTGGCGCGCTCGCTGGGCGCGCGCGTGGTGCACGCCCCATTTCCCGCGGATGGCTTCGGAGCCCAGCAGACGCGGGCGGCTCACGCATCCCGTGCCGACTGGGTGCTGATCCTCGATGCCGACGAGGTTGCGACGTCGTTACTGATCAGCGCTATTCCGGACCTGATCCGCACCCGGCGGCATACGGGCTGGTGGTTGCCACGACGCTGGGTGGTGCGATCTGATGACGGGCTGGGCTGGCTCGACGCGCCGCCCCACTGGCCCGATCTCCAACCCCGGCTCGCGCGACGGGTCGACGGCGTGAGGTACGTGGGCGAGATCCATCAGACGCTCGCCAGTTCGAGCCCCGGCTCCTGGGGCATCGCGCGCGGCAGCTCGCTCGCCCACCTTGACCTTCTCCTGAATTCCCGGGAGGCGCGTGAGGCGAAGGTGCTCGGCCGCAGTGGGACCCCCGGCTTCGCGGGAACCGAATCCTTCTATCTCTGGGAAGACCACCCGACCCGGATCGCCGCGATTCCGGGGGAGGAACACCAAGTGCACCGGGCGATCCGCTCCCTCGACCCGTAAGGCAGGCGGGGAGCCCCTGAGGGCTCAGGACGAGGAGGCGACGACGTCCACCGCGGCCTCGAAGCGCTCCATCACCCGCGGCCACGAGTACTGGTCCACCACGTAGGCGCGGCCGGCCTCACCCATCTCCCGCGCCCCTGCGGGATCACCGATGACACGGTCGAGTGCGGCATCGAATTCCACCTGGTTGGCGTAGGCGATTCCGCCACCTGAGTCCTCGCAGTGGTCGCGCATCACCTCTGATCCTGCGGCCACGACCCCGGGCGTTCCCTCAAGCCAGGCTTCCAGCAGCACGATTGAGAAGCTCTCGAGCACGGACGGGTTGATGAGCGCCCGCGCCCCGGCAAGTGCGCCGCGCTTCGCCTGCTCATCGAGGTAGCCCACGTGCTGTACGAACGGGCGCAGGTCGTCTGGTGGCCGCCATGACCCTCGGCCGATGAGCATGAGCCGCAGTGCGGGGTCACGCCGCCGGGCGTAGTCGGCGAACATCTGCGCCGCCATGTGTACGCGCTTGCCCTGTTCCAGCCGACCCGCGTAGACGAAGTACGGGCTGCCGTCGCCGAGTCCCGGCCCGGGGTCGCCCTGTGGCGGGTCGAATCCCATGCCGACCACCGACCCGCGTACGGGTCCCAGCAGCCGCTCGGCAAGCCGTTGCTCGCCGCGGGCGTTGAACATGAGCCCCGACACCCTGCGGAGCACCGCCTGAATGGCCGGCAGATGGGCGTCGGGCTCATCGTGCAGGCAGGGGATGACGATGGTGCGCTCGGGCCACGACTGCGCGCCGAAGATCGTGGTGCCGAAGAGGTACGGCGTGAACATGATGGCGTCGTACCCGCCGCCCTCGTCGTCGATGAAGCGCTGCATGTCGGCCGACCACACGCTGGTGCCCAGGAAGTCGGCCTCGTCGAGCGTGCCCAGCGTGCCGTCGCGCATCAGGCGGGCGTGCAGTTCGCCGTGCCGCCGCACGGCGCGTGGCGACACGCGAAACCGCCGCACGGTCAGGCCGCCCTCCGTCGATTCGCCCGCTGGCAGCGTGTTACTCCAGCGCTCGTTGTCGGCCGCGCAGGTGGTGGCGAACTCCACGTCCATCCCCGCTGCGGCAGCATGCATCCCCAGCGCACGCGCGAGGTTTTCGGCTCCGCCCACCAATTGGTCGCCGAAGCGCGTCGTCACCATTAGGATCCTCATGTGAGCGAGCGTAACGCGTCATTCCTCGGTGCACGACTGGACCCCGGCGTCATGCTGCATGACCCGGCCGGCCCGGTGGTGCTGGACGGCCCCGCTGACCTCGAGGCGATCGTCAGGGCGGCACTGGGTAACGGGGCATGGATGGAGTTGGTCATCCATCGACCGGGGGTGTCCCTCTTCGTGGGGTCCGACCCTGCCCGCTGCGCATCGGCTGCGTCGGCGGGCGTGCCGGTGGTGATGGTCGGCCCCGCCGGCACCGCGCCGCCGTCACCCGGCATCGAGGTGGTGGATCCGGAGGTATTGCCGGAGTGGATTCGGGGGTTCTGCGATGGCGAGCGCCTCACCGCGCGCGAGGCGGGCCTGCGCACCTGGCTTGGCGCGGTGCGGCAGGAGGAGCTTCGCAACCAGCGGGAGGCGGCACGACTCGATCGCGAGGAACGCATGGCGATGCGACGCCAGCTCGATGATCTGAGTGCGCATGTGGCTGGCATCGAGGCCAGCCGGGCCTGGGTGCTGTCGCGTCGGATGATCGACACCAAGGCCGCTCTCGTCGCGCGTTTGCCCAAGCGCCTTCGACGGGCGCTCGGGTGATCGAAGCGGCTCCGGGTGCGCCGCCCACGTCAGTGGTGCTGTGGTCGGCGGACGCTGATGTGATGGCGTTGCCGGCGCCCCCCGGCATCATCCTGCGGGTCGCCCGTGACCCGTCCGACACCGACGCTGATGTGGTGGCGGTTCTCGAGAGCGGTTGCATGGTGCTGCCAACCGGGCTCGGGCAGGCGGTGGACCGGCTGCTGGCCGGTGGCCTCGATGCCGTGCTCACCGCCACGCGTCGCTCCGATGGCCGCGTGTACCAGCCCGTGCCGTGGTCGGTGATCCAGGGTCGGCACTGGGCCTGCACCGGGGGTCTCGTGGTGGTGCGGGCCGATGCCGTTGATCGAGCCGGTGGGCTGGATCCGGAACTTGGCGACGACGCGCTTCACGACGTCCTGATGGCGCTTGGCCCGGATGCCCAGGTGGGGGTTTCGTCGGTCGCGGGCGCGATCTCGTCTGCTGCGCCGAGCAGCCCTGCGCGCCCGCGCCATCATGCCGCTGCGGTGTTGGCTCGCGCTGCTGCACGGGCAGCAGCCCCCCCGACCATCGAGGGAATCCCTGGGCTTGCCGGCGCCTTTCGCCCGGTTCGGGCGGCAGCGCGTGCACGCCCGCTGGTGACCCTTGTGGTGCCCACCCGCGACCACCCGGAGTTGGTGGCCATGGCTGAGCGCACGATTCGCATGGCCGGATCATCACGGGTTGAGGCCGTGTTCGTCGACAACGGCACCACCGACCCGGCTGCGCGCGCTCGCCTGGGGCGCACGCCGCACCGGGTACTGGCTGCGCCCATCCCGTTCAACTTCGCCCGGCTCGCTAACCGTGGCGTGGCTGCTGCCCGAGGTGATGTCGTGGTGCTCCTGAACAATGATGTCGAGGCCCTTGATCACGGGTGGGTCGACCCCTTGATTGACGAGTTGGAGGACCCATCGACCGGTGTTGCCGGATCGCTGCTGCTCTATCCCTCCGGGACGATCCAGCACTGCGGAATCGTCGTGCACGACGGCGTGCCGCAGCATGCCCTGGTTGGGGTTGCTCCTGCAGATGCTCCGTCGTGGGCGGTGGGTGTGCCTGGCGATCGCACCGCGGTGACCGGCGCCTGCCTGGCCATGCGGCGTTCGAACTGGCGACACATGGGCGGGATGAGCGCACCGCTCGCCACCAACTACAACGACGTCGACCTGTGCCTGCGCGTGGCGGCCGAGGGCATGCGCGTGGCCTTCACGCCGTTTGCCCCGCTCGTGCACCACGAATCAGAGAGCCGCGGGCGATTAAGCACTCCCGAGGTGGCGGCGGACTGGCTGCTCTTCCGCAGCCGGTGGGATCACGTGCTGCATGCGCCCGATCGCTGGTGGCCCGCCGATGTGCGCCCCGACGACGGACGACCCCGCATGGTGCCTCAGGTCGCCTGACGCCATTCGTCGAGGTCGATGACTGGGATACCGACTGCGCGGGCCAGGTCGGTGAGTGCCGGGTCGCCGTCGATGACGGCGTCAATGACCGAGAGGCGATCGGCGAGTGCCGGGTCGTCGGGGTCGATCCATGCGATGCCGGGCTGTGGTGTTCCTCTGCCCACGCCCATCAGCATCGTTGTGGCACGAGCCGTACCGAGGTGCGCCACTGCCCCTGCCGCTGCGGTGGCCGGCACGGCGGTGACCGCCGCTCCAGTGCGCCTGGCATCTGGGACGTCGTCGGCGGTGACCCTGCGCGGCATGCCCGGGATCGCCTCGATGAGCCGGTCGGTCACGACGTCCCATGTGAGGGCCCGCGCCACCTGGCGGCCACTCGCCCCAAGTGCATTGGCCACCGCGGGGCGCGCGGTGAGCAAATCGAGCGCAGCGACGTAGTCGTGCGCATCGCGGAACCACAGGCCGCCGCCAGCCCGGCGCGTCTGACCCACCAGCACGTCGGAGGCGGTGGCCACAAGCGTTGGTGTTCCCTCGGCCCACGACTCGAAGAGCACGAGTGAGAGGCTCTCGTAGGGCGAGGCCGATACCAGTGCCACCGCACCCGAGATGAGTGCCTGCTTGTCCTCGTCGCTCACGAAACCCACGCAGTCGAGCCACGGTGCCTGCGGAATGTCCATGACGGATCGCCCGACCATCATGAGGTCGAGGCCCTCGGGGCGCATCTCGCGGTACCGGGCGTGGGTGGCGATGAGACGGTCTGACCCCTTTGAGGGATCGATGCGCCCGACTGCGATCACATACGGGCGCGACGCACGGCGCGGCGTGGCCCCGGTGCGCCGTGTGGGGATGATGTCGATCCCCGCACCCACGATCCGCGCGCGGTCGTCGTCGACGCCGAACCGCCGCCGACCCAGCTCGCGCTCCTCCGGCGTGCTGAAAATCACACGCTGGGCGCCACCGACGATGCGGTCGAAGATGCGAAGCCGGAGCGGCGGCTCGTCGTGCATGGCGGGCACCAGCACCGCGCGGTCGGCGACCAGGGGCAGCCCGCGGGCGGTGGTGGCGTAGAGATACGGGATGAAGAGCACCGCGTCGTAGTTGGTGCCGTGCTCACTCAAGTGCCGTTCGAGCTCGGGCGAAATCGGCCCCTGCGCCTCCATCCATGCCGCCTCCTCGTCGTCGGACGAGGGCGGTCCGGTCAGCACCTGAAGCGACAGGGCGTCGAACGCCGCCTCGTCGCGTGGCACCGGCACCGAGAACCTGATCACCTCGACGCCGTCCGCCACGGTGCGCCCGGGTGGGTAGTGGTCTGCCCAAGTGCGGTAGTCGAGTGCGCAGGTGGTGAGCACGGTGACGTCGGCCACCTCGGCCAGACGCGTCGCATACTGCCGCGCGAGTACCTCCGCGCCGCCGTTGACGTCGCTCCCGTACCTCGGCACTACGACGGCGAGCTTGAAGCGCCCGCTCATGCGAGAAGGGGGGAGATCGTCTGCAGGATCACCGGCGTGAGGGCCTCGGGCGTGATCTCCTCGAGCCGGTGTCGGGCGTTGACGGCCAGCCCGTGCCGCACTCGCACGTCGGTGAGCGTCCGGGCCACGGCCGCCGCCGCCAGGGGGATGTCCCGATCGCGGACGAGCAGGGCAGCGTTGCCGGTGGTCTCGCCCACGGCACCCGCGTCACGCACGATGACCGGCAGCCCACGGCTCATGGCCTCGAGCGGCGGGTTACAGAACCCCTCGTGCTCGCTCATCGACACGTAGGCCCCGGCTTCCTCGTACGCACGGTCGCGCACCTCGTTCGACACGTGGCCGTGGAACGTGACGACATCCGTCACGCCCAGCCGCCCGGCGAGCTCGTCGAGCGCCGCGCGATAGATGGGGAACTCGAGCCAGTTACCGATGAGGTCGAGGCTGGCATCGGGGATGTGGTGTTCACGCACGTGGGCGAGAATCATTATGAGGTCCTCAATGCGCTTGTTCGGGGCGATACGCCCGACGTAGAGCATGGTGGGGGGGACGGGGTCGCGCACGGGGGGCGGCATCGGCAGGCGCTGGAGCAGTGGGATGATGACGGGATCCGGCCACCCGGCCGCCAGCAGCTCCTCGGCGTTGTATGTGGAATCGGCCACCACCACGTCGGGTCGGCTGGCGAACTGCTCGAGTTCACGCCGTCCCCGCGAGCACAACTCGGCCACCACCGGGTTGCTGCCCCGCATGAACCGCGCGGGAGTGATGTTGTGGTAAACGATCCCGAGTCGCCCGGGGCGCGTTGCGGCCAGCCAGTTGGCCCGGCTCCATATGGAGTACCGCAGCAGGGTGCCCGCGTTATCGTCGGGCAGCATGTAGAGGGGCAGGACGTTGCCGAAGAGGCGCGAGTCGACGTACTCGGCGTAGATGTCGCTGTTGATGCCGGCGTCATCGAGCGCGCTGCGCCACTGGAATGCCTGATCGGTCACCGCGTCGCCGGGAGCGGCGCCCGCCAGCAACTGGTGAAGCCGGATGCTCATCGGCGCGCGAGCACGACCGCAATGGGTTCGCCGACGACCAGCCTGTTCACGACACCGGCCATGTCGTTGAGTCGCCGCCCGAACCAGTCGGTCTCGGCCTCGATGGGTGCGCGCATTTCCTCGGGGAATGCCCCGAGGGTCCGCACCTCGGCATCGGCAAATCCGGCGGCGCGCAGAAGGAATGCGAGGGTCTCGGGGTGGACGGGCTGCGCGAGCGACGGGTCGCGCGACCTCAGCGCCATGCCCGCCGGGGTCGTGGCGTTGATGATCTCAACCACGATGCCGCCACCGGGTCGGAGGGCGCGAGCGGCGAGGGGTGCGAGGCGCATCCAAGCTTCGGGGGCCAGGTGATCTCCGATACCGATGGCGACGATGCCCCCAAGGGAACCCTCTGCGCATTCGCCGAGCGCGGCGACGGGGTCGGCGACCAGCTCGGCATCTGCCATGCCCGCGTCGGTGGGGTCGGCATCGATGGCGCGTACCGTGAAGCCCGCCGCCGTCAGTGACTCGGTCACATCGGCTCCGCCCGGGGTGAGATTGAGCACGGGGCCACCGGAATCGATCACCGACCAGTACGCGGGCAGCCGCTCGTCGGTGAGGTCATCGATGCGGGCCCGGGCGATGGCCATGCCGCCGACGCGCACGGGCACGGGTGCCACGGGTGGCGCGGGTGCCACCGGCCGGTCGTCGCCCACGCGCTGCTCGAGGCGCGCGAGGCGCTGCTCAAGGGACAGTTGGTCGATCGCATCGATACGGGTGGCGATGGCGTCGATCTCCGCCAGCCGGGCCTCGAGGCGTGCGAGGTGGTCCACCCGGGTGCGGAGCTGCTCGAGCGCGAGGTAGACGCGCTCAAGCTGTGATGCCGCCGTGTCGGCAGTTTCGCGCAGATCGCCCAGCGCGGCGGTGACCTGGTTGGCGAAGTCCTCGAGCACCGTGTGGATTGACCGCGCGATAGCACGCTTGGTACCCGTGACGGCACGCCCCACGACCGGGCGGGTCGAATGGAGCAGCGCCATGTCGAAGTGCACGCCCTCGGCCTCGTCATCGGCACCCCCTGCCACGAACACCGGCTCCTCGGCCACGCCACGCCTGTCGGCGTCAACCACGGCCTGCAGCTCGGCCATGATGGCGTCGACATCAAGGGGGCGGTCGCGTTTGTCGTCGTCGATCATCGCGACCTGCCTTCACGAAGGGCTTGCATGGCCCCGCACGCTACCTGCTGCGGGTCGGCCCGGGCGCCGACCCCTTTGTATCGTGCGGGAGTGCTGATCACCCTTCCACTGCCCAACTGATGCGCGCGGACCCTCCAGCAGATGCCGGGGACGTCGCACCCGGCGCGGTCCGCAGCACCAGCATTGTCGGGGTGTCGCTCGTCGCCTGGGGCATTGGAAGCTATGCCTATTACCTGATCGCCGGTCGCATGGTCGGGCCTGCGACGTATGGACTTGTCAGTGCGATGATCGCGGTGATCGCGATCATCGGCTGGCCGTCCCTGTCGCTGCAGTGGTCCATGGCGCGCACGTTCGCGGCGCACGGTGCCGCCGATCGACCGGGGGTGCTCGCCGTCTACCGGCACGCGCTCGTACGTGCCACCGCTCTGGCCGTGGTGCTGGCGGCGATCGCCATCACCATCACGCTCGTCGTCTCGGCAGCAGGGTTCGGTGTACCCGTCTGGGCCGTGGTGGCCACGGCGCTCAGTGCCATTCCCATGCTCCCTCTTGCGGTTGTCCTCGGTGCGCTCCAGGGCCGGCACCGCTATGGGGCCTACGCGGCCGCCTTCGCGGCGACCGGTGTGCTGCGGGCCCTCCTGATTCTGCCGCTGCTGCTGCTGCCTGTCGTCGGGGCCACCCCGGTGGTGCTCGCGACAGGCATCGCGTTGGCGGTCGGCGTGCTCATCGCTATGTGGCACACGCGGGGCGACTTGCGCATTCGTGCGCACGTGCCCGCGCCGATCTGGCGGTCGGTCACCAGGGGAATGGGCGCCACTGTGGTGGGGCTCCTCGGCTTCGCAAGCATCTTCGGCCTCGGGGTTGTTGTTGCACGGCTCCGGCTGACTCCGGTTGATGCCGGCTACTTCGGCGCTGCCGGTGTTCTCGCGCGCGCGATGATCATCGCGCCGCAGGCTCTCACCGTTGTCCTGCTTCCCCGGATCGCATCGCGCCGCAGCCGTGATGTTCCCACCGGGGCCCTGCTCGGCGGCGCCGTCCTGGTGACGACCGCGATCGGCGTGATCGTGTCGCTCGCATGCATCGTGGTGGGCGATCAGGTGATGCACCTGACATTCGGCGCGTCATATGCCTCAGCAGGCGACCTGCTGCCGCAGTACGTGCTGACAAGCACGCTCATCTGCGCGCTGTTCCTCTTGGTCAATCACCACGTCGCACGCGGCGACCACCGATTCGCCTGGTTTCTCGGTGGTCTTGCTCTACTGCACGTCGTTCTGCTGGGTCTTTTGGGCAATGGCCCCAATGCGATCATCGCGATCGATGGCGTCGCGGCCGTTCTTGGGCTTCTGGGTCACGAGTGGATCTACCGCGGAACCGGCGATGGCCTTATCGCCGGTTCGCGCATGGCCCTGTCTGCCGCGCGGTCGGGGGTTGGTGCCCGTGGCGGGTAATGGCCTGCGTCTCCGGGGTCACCCGGGTATCCTCCCGACTGACCGACCCCGACCTCGGTGCCCGAGCCAACGTACCGCGAGGAGGAATCCTGAAGGCCCTCAGCACCGAACTCCCAGGCGTCATCGTGATCGAACCTGCCATCCATGGCGATGCCCGCGGATGGTTTCAGGAGACCTACCGCGCGTCGGTATTTGCGGATCTTGGCATCACCGATCACTTCGTGCAGGACAATCAGAGCCGGTCCGCCGCCGCCGTTCTTCGCGGGATGCACTTCCAGGTGACGGACCCGCAGGCAAAGCTCATCCGCTGCGCTCGCGGTGCGATCCTCGATGTGGTCGTGGACATCCGCCGTGGGTCTCCCACCTACGGGCGGTGGGAGGCGTGGCAGCTGGACGACGAGCGCGGGCTTCAGCTGTACTGCCCCGTCGGCTTCGCGCACGGGTTTCTCGTGCTCTCCGAGGTTGCTGATGTGGTTTACCGGTGCTCGGCCTACTACGACCCCGAGGGCGACATGTCCATCGCCTTCGACGACCCGGCGATCGGCATCGTGTGGCCAGGGGGTCCGCATTCGGTGAGCGATCGCGACAGGCAGGCGCCGTTGCTGGCCGACGTCGCCGATGCGCTCCCCTATGCATGGGATGGTGCGCCCTGACCGTGCACGTCGCCGCGTGCCCGTGATCGAGCTGGGCGTGCCCGGCGCCGAGATCCCGGCCCACCTTCGGTGCCTTGCGATCGTGCCAGCCCTCAACGAGGCGGGTGCCGTCGGCGATGTCGTGCGCGCCATCCTCGCCGCAGGACAGGGGCGGGTGGATGTGCTGGTGGTGGATGACGGCTCGACCGATGGCACGGCAGCTGCCGCCCGCGCCGCGGGCGCGCGGGTGGTGAGCCTGCCGTTCAACGTCGGCATCGGCAATGCGGTGCAGACCGGGTACCGGGTGGCGCGTGCGGAGGGCTACGACGTGGCCATGCAGGTCGATGGCGACGGGCAGCACCCGCCAGGTCAGATGGGTCTCCTCATCGCCGAGGTCGCGGCCGGTGCAAACTACGTCGTCGGGTCGCGCTTCATGCGCGACGCCGGGTACGAGACGTCGCGCACGCGGCGCGGTGCGATGGTGTTTCTGGCCTGGCTCGTGTCGGCCGCGGTGGGCCAGACGGTGACCGATACCACGTCGGGTTTCCGCGCCGCGGATCGCGCCACCATTGAGTTGTTCGCGGGGCACTACCCACCCGACTACCCCGAGGTCGAGGCCCTCGTGCTCGCACATCGGGCGGGCCTGCGCATCGCCGAGGTCCCGGTGCTGATGCTGCAGCGGTCGACCGGCACCTCGTCGATCACACCGCTGCGCTCGGCCTATTACATGGTGAAGGTGTCGCTTGCGGTGATCGTGCAGCGCATCGGCACCGCCCCGCGACCGGAGGAGCCGGAGTGACAAATCGTCTGGTCATCGTCGGCGTCGTGATCGCCGCTGCGCTCGTCATCACGCTGGTGTCGCTCATCCGCGCCCGCAGGCTTAACGAGCGCTACGCGCTCCTGTGGCTCATCGCTGCGGCGCTGGTCATCATCTTCGGCCTGTGGCCCGCGGCCCTTGATGCACTCGCCAGCGCCTTCGGAATCGCCTATCCGCCGTCGGCGCTCTTCCTGCTGGTGGGGATCACTCTGGGCCTGGTGCTTCTCGACACGGCGATCGTCATTTCGAAGCTGGTGGCGCGCGCCGCTGCCCTCGCGCAGCACATGGCGATGACCGAGGAGCGGGTGCGCGCGCTCGAAGAGCGACTGGGCCCCGACCAGACCTACTCGTCAGCCGCACCCCCGGAGCCCGGGTCAGGCCCGTCACCGTCCTGATCGCCTGATCCGAATTCGACCAGCAGCAGGATCGGGAATGCCGCTGCGGCGATGAAGAGCACAACGAGGATGATCTGGAGGATCATCCGGCCTCCACGGCGGTGAGCGTGACCGGGTCTTCGGCGATTGCCCGCGGTGCGCCCGGTGTGACCGCAGTGCCGGGGGTCACCACGACGTGCAGGCCGTGGCCGCCGATTGCGAGCGGCCCACCGCTGCCCGAGATGATCGTCGTATGCCCCGGGGCGATCCTGCCCGAGCCGATACGTGTGCCGTCGAGGATCAGGGCGACCGTGCGTACGCGCTCGGTGGATTCCATCTGCAGCGACACCGTGATGGAGTTCAACTGCTTCGTGGTGGTGATGCCCACGCCGCCATCACGGGTGATGAGCACCACGCGACCGGGTCCGGCGGATGCGAAGCCCGACCCGAAGGTGGCGCTCGCCACCACGCCGTCGTCACGACAGCCGCCCACTGTCAGCAGCAGTACGGCTGCCACCACGCCGACAGCGCCCGCTGTGGTGGTCCAGGTACGGATCTCCGTCCACGGACTGCTCATACCGACTCCCGCCGCAGTCCACGAAGGCCTGTTCCCGCGGCGACGACGAACACCGGGAACAGCAGGAGCGGCCAGAGCGGTGCCTTCTCGGGCAGCAACCAGTACCACCACGTGTCGAGCTGTGGCGGCCAGAAGTACCACGAGTACCGGCCGGCGGCTGTGGTGGGGAATACCCCGGTCTGTCCGAAGGAGACGTCGTTGCCGTCGATGCGCCCTGCCGTCCCGATGACGGCGTCATTGAGAAGGCGCGCATGCCCAACGATGGGTGACCACGTGGGGTCGAAGTGAATGGGGCGCCAGAGGGCCGGCTCGCCATTGACATCCTGCGTCCCCAGACGGGCACCTGCGAATGCGAAGTACGCGTTGAAATAGATGACCGACCCGAGAAAGCCGACGATGGCACCGATGCCCCCGGCGATCACGAGGCCACGTCTCCACCACCGGGCGCAGCCGGGTACCAGCACGGGGGCAACGATGAGCACCACCATGGGGAGCACGGTCTGCATGTACCGCGGTCCCCAGGCCTGCTCGCCGTGCCACTGGAAGAACCGGGCGAAGATGGCGAGATTCGCCAGGATGATGAGCAGGAAGAGGCTGACCTCTGCAGGCTTGCGGCGGAAGGCAAACGGTAGGGCGACGATGGCCACCAGCAGCACGGGTGCATACCAGAGCAGCCCCTTGCCGGGGCTAAGGATGAGTCCGAAGAGGCCCTCGAGTGGAGAGAAGTCCAGCGGCACCGCCCCGTATCCCGTGTCTCCTGCCGACCCGTATCGCCAGGCATTGACCGCGAGCAGAATCATCACCGGGATCGCCAGTCCAACCGCGAAGGTCAGCGTGCGCGGGATCAGGTCGCGCCAGGCTCTCCGGCTGCGGAGTCCGGCCTGCACGAGCGGTACCGCCACGACATACGCCGCCACGATGATGATGAAGGGGGCGGTGCTGATGCGTGCGAGCAGCGATGCCCCGATCGCGAGCCCCGACAGCAATGCCCACGGCATCATCCCGCGACGGGCGGTGCGAATCGCATAGAGCACGCCCGCGCAGACGAGGAGCGCCGCGAGTGGTTCCGAGAACAGCAGCGTCTTCGCATGTGGCCAGGCCATCGTGCCGACGCCATAGACCAGCGCGAGCAGGATCGCTGACCGTCGTCCGGTCCCGACCTCGCGGGCGATCAGGAAGATGAGGACGGCGATGAGGGCGGTGATCCAGCTATTGGTGAAACCGGCGAAGAGGCGTTCGATGAGGTCCTGCTGGTCTGCCGGCGCCGCGCGGGAGGCGACGCGTCCCACTGCGAGCAGCGGAACCGCTGCCGCAGATGCGCCGATACCGCCGATGGCGGCTGGCAGGCCGTCGCGGCCCGTGCGCAGGGCCGTGATTGGCGCGTTGTCCGGCGTGATCTCCAGCGCGTACGTGCCGTGCATGAGGGCACGCGACTGCTGGTACGCACCCTCCTCGTCGGACGAATACGAGTGGCCGCCCGCCCAGAGGGCATAGAAGCCGAACAGGAGGAGGAAGATCCAGACGGCCGTCCGCGTGTCGGGACGTCGGCGCCGCCACCATGACGGCTCGCTTTCGTGGCGCACGCGAATCACGGTCGGACTCTATCCGCGGAGCGCGGACGCGAGGTCGGGTGCTCTACTCTCCAGCCCGATGCCTGCCCGGTTGCCCTCGCCTCCAGATCTCTCACCCGGTGCCCCGGGCACGCTTGGGGTGGTGGTGGTGACGTACTGCAGCATGGACTCCCTGCCGGCCCTGCTCGATGCGCTGGGGCTGCAGCGGTCACCCGGGGATCGCGTGGTGGTGGTGGACAACGCGTCCGACGACGGCAGCGCCGCCTACGCGCTCTCGCGGAACGACGTGGTGGACGAGGTGGTGGAGAACACCCGGAACGACGGCTTCGCGGGTGCGGCAAACGTGGGTGCCGCGCGGGTGCAGCAGGACATCGTGCTGCTGCTGAACCCCGATGCAATTCCCGCACCGGGCTGCCTGGACGCCCTCCGTCGTGGGCCGGACGCTTGGGCCGCATGGATGGGCCTGGTGCTGCTGCCCGACGGACGGGTCAACACGGCGGGCAATGATGCGCACTACCTGGGCTTCGGATGGGCTGGCCGGTTCGGCGTTGACGCTGCCGGCATCGAGGTGGCCCCGAAACCGGTGGGGTTTCTCTCGGGCGCGTGCCTGGCGGTCCGGCGTGAGCACTGGGAGTCGATGGACGGATTCCCGCCCGACTTCTTCATGTACCTCGAGGACACCGACCTCTCACATCGGCTTCGTCTTGCCGGGCTGCCGTTTGGCCTCGTCCCCGCCGCCCGGGTGGTGCACGACTACGAGTTCCGCAAGGGCGGCTCCAAGTGGTGCCATCTGGAGCGCAATCGCTGGCTCACCGTCATTCGTACGTATCCGGGGCCGTTGCTGCTGCCCGTGATCCCTGCGATGCTGGCCATCGAGCCCCTGATGATCGTGGTGGCCTGGCGAGGCGGCTGGGGTCGCGAGAAGCTGCGTGCGATGGGCGAGGTGCTGGCCGCGCTGCCCCGCGTGCTGGGTGAGCGCCGGCACGTGCAGGCGCGGCGGGTGGTGACCTCGTCGGCCTTTGCCACCGGGCTGGTGGCCGACCTGGACTCGCCCTTCCTCGGGGCCATCGGCGAATCACCGCTCGTACGCATACTGCTGCGCGCGTACTGGCGCTTCGCCAGGGCCGTTGCGAACGGCATTGAGCGCGGCGACCAGGGTCGTGCCGCGTGACGTCGCCGGCGATCGTCGTGGTCATCGTGAATTTCAACGCAGGCGACCTACTGTCGGCAACGGTGAAGGGTCTCGCCCGCCAGATGTTGCCCCCGTCCCGGGTGATCATCGTCGACAATGCAAGCAGCGACGGGTCTGCCCAGCAGGCGATGGCCCACCTTCCTGGCATCGAGTTGCTTGCCCTCGAGCACAATGTCGGCTTCGCCGCCGCGAACAACAAGGGTGCAGCACTTGCTGCGAACTGCGACTGGATCGCCCTTCTCAACCCCGATGCCGTGCCTGAACCGGACTGGCTGCTCCGGATGTCGGAGGCCATCGCCGAGTTCCCGGACGTCGCGGTGTTCGGCGCGTTGCTCGTTGACATGGAACACCCTGAACTCCTCGACGGCGCCGGGGATGTGCTGCACGTGGGCGGGCTCGCATGGCGTCACCTGCACGGTCGCCCCTGCGCAGAGGCGCCGACCGGGCCGGTGGAGATCTTCTCGCCGTGCGCCGCGGCCGCGCTCTACCGGCGCGCCGAGTGGGATGCCGCCGGGGGTCTCGACGAGTCGTTCTTCTGCTACTTCGAGGACATCGATCTGGCATTCCGGATTCGTCTGATGGGTGGTCGCTGCCTGCTGATCCCTGCAGCCGTGGTCCATCACCACGGTTCGGCGGTGACCGGACGCGAGAGCGACTTCACCATCTACCACTCGCATCGGAACCTGGTGTGGGTGTGGGCGCGTGACATGCCGTTCCCGCTGATCGTCCGCGGCCTCGTCCATCACATCCTCATCACGTTGCTGACCTTCGGCTTCTACGCGTCGCGGGGTCAGGCCGGCGTACTTGCGCGCGCCAAACGTGATGCCCTTGCCGGGTTGCCGCGCGTGCTTCGCGAGCGGCGACGCCTGCAGCGAACCCGGCGGGTGTCCCCCGCCGCCATCGATCGCGTGCTCGGCCACGGAACCGGGCTGTACCGCACGGCTCTGGAGCGCGCACGGCGCAGACCGGAGGTCGGCGATGGTCGTTGACGGCAACGGCTGGACGCCTGCGGATCTTGAGTCCGTGGGCTCCTGCCCCGTGTGCGCGGGGACTGCCCGTGACCGCCTGTACGAGGGCGTGGCGGACCGCCTGCATCCTGAGCACCCCGGGAGCTGGTCGGCGTGGCGGTGCACGGCATGCGCCACCGGCTACGTGGACCCCCGACCCACGGTGGAGACCGTCGGACGCCTCTATAAGCGGTACTACACCCACGAGGCCGGGAGCGGTGACGACCCCGGTCTTCCCCCTGGCATCCGGGGCCGTGCGCTCGCAGCGGAGCTGAACGGGCGCTTCGGGTACCAGATCGCTGGCGCGCTGCCCCTCGGGCGCCTGCTCGCGAGCGCGCGCCCAGGTGGCCGCGGAATGGCGAGCCAGCACGTGCGCGACCTGCGTGCCCCGGCTCCCGGCTCCCGGCTCCTCGACGTGGGGTGCTCCAATGGTTGGTTCCTGCGTCGGATGCGCTCGCTCGGGTGGGCGGTGGAGGGGTTCGAGCCGGATCCCGTCGCGGCGTCATTGGCTGCAGGGGCGGGCCTCGACGTGGTCACCGAGGCCGCGGACCTCGACGCCATGCCCGATGGCCGGTTCGACGCGATCACCATGTGCCATGTCATCGAGCATGCCCACAACCCGGTTGCGCTGCTGGCCACCTGCTGGCGGCTCCTCCGTCCCGGTGGGAGCCTCTGGGTGTCCACGCCCAATCTCGATGCAGCTGGCGCCCGCCGGTATGGCAACAATTGGGCGCCACTCGATCCCCCTCGCCACCTTGTGCTGTTCACGCCCGCGTCGCTGCGCCGCGCTCTTTCCGCCGCGGGATTCGCCAGCGTGCAGCGGTCACCCGTGACCCTGCAGGCCGGTGGGTGGATCCATGCGTCGAGCGCGGCGCTTCGCGATGGCATGGACGAGCACGCTCCGCCACCCCTCTCGGGGCCTGACCGCACGGCTGCACGTCGGGCCGACCTCGCGGCACTCTTCCGGGCATCTGGGGCCGAGGAGATCGCCCTCATTGCCACCACCGGTACGCTGCAGGGGCGATGACAGGCGATTCGGCCACTACGCCGCCGGGAGTCTGGGCGCGCGACGAGATAGAGCACGTGGTTGCGTGCCCCGCATGCGCGGCTGGTGACTCGCGGCCTTTCTACGGGGGTGTCTGCGACCCGCTGCGCCCTGAGGATGCCGGGCAGTGGGACCTTTCGCGGTGTGATGCGTGCGGCGCGGCGTACCTGAGCCCCCGCCCGGTGCCCGATGCGATCGGCCGTGCCTACGACGTCTACTTCACCCACGAGCCACCTCCGGACCCGGCTCCACCGGGTCTGCTCCCTGCCATCCGGCGCGCCGGCGTCAACGGGCACCTGAACCGTCATCTGGGCTACCACGGTCGCCCGTCGTCGCGGCTGCTCTCATGGCTCGTGCGATTGGTGCCCGGTGGGCGTGCGCACGCGCAGCGCACGGTTCGCAGCGTGCCGGCTCCTCCGCCCGGCGGCTGCATACTGGATGTCGGATGTGCCAACGGCGCGTACCTGGTTGCGATGCGCGCACGAGGCTGGAGGGTCCAGGGCGTTGAGACCGATCCTCAGGCAATCACCTTTGCACGGGCCGCCGGCATTGAGGTTGTCGAGGGCGTACTCGATGCGCGCATCGCTGATGCCTCGGTTGATGCCGTTACGCTTGGGCACGTCATCGAACATGTGCACGATCCGCTGGCCCTCCTGCTCGAATGCCGGCGCGTGCTGCGACCGGGGGGCACCATCTGGGTGGCCACGCCGAACCTCGATGCCAGCGGCCGTCGCGTGTTCGGGGAGGACTATGTGCAACTCGATGCCCCTCGTCACTTGGTCCTGTTCACACGCTCAGCCCTTCGCGCCCTGCTCGCGCGCGCGGGGTTCACGGATGTGCACGAGCCGCCCGTGGTGCCGCACGCCCGCGCCTGGACGTTCCCACGCAGCGCAGCCATCCGGGCCGGTCTCGGATCGCATCCGGACCCGCTGCCACCACTGCCCCTCCGCTTGCGTCTGCGCGCTGCCCTGGCTGACCTCCGCGCCCTCGTGACGACCTCCCGTACCGAGGAACTCGTGTTGATCGCCCGGAAGCCCGGCGTATGAGCAGCCAGCAGATTCTCATCATCTCGACTTCGCCTGTCGGTGCCTCAATGGGCGGAGTGGGGATACGCGCTCTTGAACTCGCACGCGTGCTGCGCGCGCAGGGGGATGTCACGATCGCTGCGCCTGATTCGCTGGCCGGCAAGATCGACGGAATTCGCGTGGTGTCCTATGTACATCGCGCACCCGCGGCGCTCAAGCCCCTCGTGGCCTCGGCCGATGTCATCGTGGCCCAGCCGCAGTGGCCTGCGTTGGCCGCCTGGCTCCGTCGCTCGCGTGCGCGCATCGTGTTCGACCTTTACGACCCCGAGATCTTCGAGAACCTCGAGCACTTCGTGCATACCCCCGGCCGGCTGACGGGACTCTGGACATCGCTCACACTGGACCGCCTGACGTCCGCACTGCACGCTGGCGACATGTTCGTCTGCGCCACCGAGGCGCAGCGCGACCTTTGGCTCGGCACGATGCTCGGGGAGCGTCTGATTAACGCGGCCGAGTACGCCCGCGACCCCACGCTGCACCACCGCATCGCGGTGGTGCCATTCGGCGTGCCCGACGAGCCATGTGTGGCACAGGGCCCGTCCATCCATGAGGTGATTCCATCGGTTCCGGCCAATGCCCGCATCGTGCTGTGGAACGGCGGCCTCTGGAACTGGCTCGACCCGCTCACGCCGATCCGCGCGGTGGCGATGATCCGCGAGCGTCATCCCGACGTGCACCTGGTCTTTATGGGGGCGTCGTCGCACGCCGCCGCCGCCCGCGCCTCCGCATCGGCCCATGAGTTGGCGACGTCGTTGGGTCTCCTCGGGAATGGCGTTCACTTCAACACTGAGTGGGTCCCGTACGAGGAGCGCAGCGCATTCCTCATGGGGGCCGAATGCTCGGTGTCTGCTCATCACGACCATCTCGAGACCCGCTTCGCATTTCGCACGCGCGTGCTCGACTGTTTCTGGTCGGGGTTGCCCGTCGTGTGCTCGCACGGCGATGCGCTTGCCGACTACGTGGACCGCCACGATCTGGGGGCGGCGGTGCCGGCGGATGATGCCCCCGCGATGGCCGCCGCCCTGGACCGTGTGCTGGCGCGCGGTCGCGCTGACTACGCCGCGCACCTGGCGGATGCCGCTGCCGAGCATGCATGGTCGCGGGTGGCCCGACCGATCGTGGAGTTCATTGAGGGTTCGAATGTTGTCGGGCAGCGGCACAGATCGCACGTTCCGGTTGGCGTCCGCACGCGGTCGCGTGCCTATCGGGTGCTGCGCGCGGGTGCGAATGCCCTGCACCGGGGCTCACCCACCCAGGGCGACTGATGCGGCTTCCCCAGTGGCTACCGGATGGCATCAGCCGGCGGCTGTCGACTCCGCTCGGCCGTAGTGCCGCATCGCTGTATGCCATTCATGTCGCCGGGTACATCCTCCCGGTCATCTATTTCCCATATCTGCTGCGCGTCTTCGGCGTCGCCGCCTTTGGCCTCTATGCGTTCGTAGTCGCGGTGGCGCGGTACGGCCTGCTCGTGACGGACTGGGGCTTCGCGTACACGGCCACCCGTGATCTGGCGCAGGAGATCGATGCGGGGGAGCCCCTCGACACAACCACTAGCGCAGTCTTCGGCGGCCGCGCGCTCCTGCTCGCTGGCTGTGCTGCGGGCCTCGCGGTGCTTACCTTGGCCGTGCCGCCGTTTTCGGATCGCCCGGGGCTCTACTGGGTGGCCTTTGTCGGCGTTGCCGGGTCGGCGTTCCTGCCCGTCTGGCTCTTCCAGGCATGCGAGCGGCTGCCCGTGGTGGCCGGCATCCAGTTGGCCTCACGCGTTGTCTCCACCGTCCTCATCTTCGTCCTCGTGTCGTCCGGTGCTGATGTGGCGACTGCCATCTGGCTTTGGTCTCTGCCGTGGGCCGTGAGCGCCATCGTGGCCATCGCCGTGGCTTACCGGCTGCTCGGAGTGCGGTTGGTGCCGACCCCAGTCGGGGAGTGGTGGGCGGCTGTGCGCTCAGGCGCGGCTGTGTTCGTCTCGCTCGCGGCGGCGAGCCTTTATACCGTGAGCAACGTCATCCTGCTCGGGTTGATCACCGACACCGTGCAGGTGGGCTACTTCGCGGCGGCGGAGGCGCTGGTGATCGCGGCGGTCGGGCTACTGGGGCCAGTCTCCCAGGTGCTCTTCCCGCGTTCCGCGCAGGCAGCGGAGCAGGGGCGGGGCGCCGTGGTGCGTCACGCACGCCGACTGGCGCCGATCTTCGTCGGTCTCGGGGCCCTGCTGTCCCTGGTGCTCTTCCTCGGTGGACCCGTCCTCGGTCCGCTTTTCTTCGGTCCGGGCTTCGGCGAGTCGGTGCGCCTGCTGCAGATCATGAGCCCGATTCCGCTGGCCATCGCGTTCGCAACCGTCCTGGGGCCGCAGTTGCTGCTGGCGCTCCGGCTCGACGGGCGCTACGCGTCGGTGATCGTCAGCACTGCCCTGTTCAACGTGGTGCTGACGTTGGCCCTTGTACCACTCTTCCAGGCCACCGGCACCTCCCTGTCTGCACTGATCGCAGAGACCCTCATCCCGGTTGGGCTGCTCGTCACCTGTGCGCGTTCCGGCCTCGATCCGGTTCGCGGCCGTGTGCGCCGCGCCGGGGTGTGGCAGCCCGCCTGACGGACGTCAGCTGTCGGCGAGTGCTCCCCGCCCGTCCTGCCAGACGACGGCGATCAGGAGGATCATCGTCGTGGTGAGGGTGAGGATCATCAGCCAGGTCGTCACGACGAGCCAGAGCTGGCCCTCGCCGGCCCATGCAAGGCGTACCTGCTCCAACTGGACCATGGCCTGCGGGTTGGGCCTGGGGCCCACGGGTTGCGCCGTGACGGCGAAGGGGATGCTGCCTGCGGGCATCGGCCCGATCTGTGCGACGGCCTCGGCGCCATCGCCGACCGGCGACGGGAGAAACGGCACTGTGTGCCCGGCGAGGCGAATGGCGAGCTCCGCTGCCGGTGTGCCCGCCAGTCGCACCTTCACGGCGAGGGCCGTGCCGGGATCGCGCACCACCAGGACGCCACGCGCCATGCCACGCGGCGGGACATCGACAACGGGGTTCGCATAGAGACCCACGGCCGTCGGGCCCGGTGGAAGCTGCAGCGTGGCCGGGGCATCCGAGCCGAAGGATGCGACGACGGCCATGATCGCGCCGCACAGCAGCGCGATCATGGCCGTGGCCCACAGGGCGGTGACCAGCGGCCTGCGTCTCATGCGCGTCCCCGTGTGAGGCCGGCGCCGACCACGCCGGCGCCGGCCAGCGGCACGGCCAGCAGCAGGGCCCACGGGGGAATCCCGCGCCGCTCCCAACCGATCCACCAGATGTCCACGCTCGCGCGCTCGGGTGTCCACGAGTACCGCCGGTCAACGCGATCGGGGAAGGGCTGGCCGCGACCGCCGGCCCCCGCCGGATCGCTGAGTTCGTCTGCGGTGTTGCCGACGACATCCGGCAGGAGGCGCAGATGCGCCAGTGGTGGTGAGGCGCCCGGCCGGAAGTGCAGGGCATCGATGTACTTCGCGGTGCCGGTCGCATCAACCGCATCCACCCCGTAGGTGGCCGCCGCGACGTTGTACGCGCGCAGAGGGTGGACCACGATGCTGAGAACGGCGACGATCACGCCCAGTGCCCCGGCGATGGCCGTTGCGCCCGGCCACCAGTCGTGGTCCATGACGGGTGCGAGGATAAGCGCGAACAGGGGGAGCGCCACGAGCATGTAGCGCGGTCCCCAGGCCTCGTCGCCACTCCAGATTGCGATGCGCGCGAAGATGGCGAGGTTGATGAGGGCGATGGAGAGCAGCAGCACGACCTCAGCCGGTCGTCGCCGGATCGCCCAGGGAATCGCCACGAACGCCACGAGCGCGATGGGCGCGTAGATGAAGATGCTCTTGCCGGGGCTCAGAAGCAACCCGTGGAGACCTGTGATGGCGGAGAACGGTGGGGGGGTCTCGCCGTAGCCCACGTTGGTAGATGACCCGTATCGCCACCAGTTGGCGAGGGCCAGAAGCGCGAGCATGCCGACTGCTGCTCCGCCGTAGGCCGCTCCTGCCATGGCGGCCCGGCCGCGGCCATGGCGACGCCAGGCCATCAGCACCACGTAGAGGCCCACTGGGACGAGGAAGGGCAGTGCCGTGGCGCGTGCGAAGACGGCCGCGCCCGTGAAGATGCCCGCTGCCACACACCACGGCACCCATCGGGTGCGCGTGACGCCACGGATGGCCGCGAGCACGCCCGCCGACAGCAGCATGGCGGTGAGCAGCTCGCTGAACAGGAACATGTGGGCGTATGACCACACCATGGTGCCGATTCCGATGACGACCGCAAGCAGCGTGGCCCGCCTCCTGGGCGCACCCATCTCCCGCGCGATCAGGAAGCAGATCGACACCAGCAGCGCGCCGACCCAGGCGTTGGTGAAGCCCACGAAGAGCCGGCGTACCTCGTCGGCCCGTGTGCCCTCATATGCGGATGCGGCGAGTTGCCCGACGAGCGTCAGCGGGACCGCCGAGATAGGTGCCCCGATGCCACCACCACCGGTGATCAGCCCATCGCGGCCCGTCATCCACGCGGACACAATGCGGACATCATCCGGTCGCTCGAACGAATAGGTGCCGGCTGAGAGGGCGCGCGCCTGCTGGTAGTAGCCCTCCTCGTCACCGGAGTAGGTGTGCCCGCCAGCCGTGAGACCGAAGATGCTGAGCATCAGCAGGAACAGCCCGATGGCCACGCGCCGGTCGGGGGTGCCGATACGCGCTGTGATCGCCTGCCAGCGATCGCGCACGCTGCTGATGTCCGTCACGAGTCGGCGCGCACGATCGTCCTGGCGATCGCGAGGTACCGGTCAGCACACCGGCTCCAACTGAACCGCTCCCGCGCCCGTTCCGCAGCCTTCGCCCCCAGCGCCTCGCGCCTGGCGGGGTCGTCGAGCAACTCGCCCATGGTTACCGCAAGCGCCTCGGCTCCACCGGCGAGCGCGAATGTCGCCGCGGTGTCTCCCACCACCTCGATGTTGGGCGCGTGGTCGCTCACGATCAGCGGGGCCCCTGCGGCCATCGCCTCAATTATCACCGGGTGCGTGCCGCCCACCTCGGTGGGCGCACACATCAGGCCGCAGCGGTGCACCAGTTCGGCGTAGCCATCACCAAACACGTAGCCGGGGAAGATGACCGCCGGTGATGCATTGGCCTTCAGCTCGGCGATGTACTCGTCGGCATATGGGGCATCGCCCACAATCACCAGGGGCCAGTCGGGGGCCAGCAGGCGATGGGCCTCAATGAGCAGGTGCGCGTTGTTCTCGGGCACCAGACGGCCGACGAAGAGGATGAAGCGGCCGGGCTGCACTCCCAAGCGCTCGCACTCGGCGGTGGTGCCGGGGTCGGGCAGGTCGGCACCGTAAGGGATGCTGAGGATGCGCCTGCCGAACCGCTGCTCGTACAGATCGGCCACGCTCTCTGAGTCGGTCACTGCGATGGTGGCCGCAGCAGCCGACATGTGCTCGGCCTGGCGGATCATCCTGCGCGCGGCCTTGGGCCACTTGGCGCGTTCCGAATCCATGCCGTCAATCTGCAGGATGCTCGGCACCCCGGCCATGCGGGCAAATGGCACCACTGGGGCATTGCCGGCGATGAAGTAGATGGCCACGTCGGGCCGGTTCTTGGTGACCATGTGCCCGGTGCTGAGGGCGGTGTGCACGATGGTGTCGAGGTACTTGTTCTTCACCGTCGGCAAGTGCACCAGTCGTGCGCCCGCGTGCGCATCCCGTTTCTCGGTCATGTGGGGACGGCAGTACACCACCACCTCGTGACCGCGTTCGGTGAACTGCTCGGCGAGGTGCTGTACGGCGGTTTCAAAGCCTGAGTAGGCCGCGGGGATGCCCCGGGTGCCGATGAGTGCGATCTTCACGATGTGACCATTCGCAGCGCATCCCATCCGGCCCTGCCCATGGCATCCGGGGTGAACGTG